>NZ_JBDKSX010000094.1:0-34095 GCF_039680435.1 Mizugakiibacter sp.
GCCGAACGAATTGCTGAGCGCGACGCGCACCTCGCGCGACTCGCTCGCCAGCGCGAGCTGCGGGCCGGCCGCGGGATCGGGCGTGCGGCAGCCGACCGTGCCGGGCACGATGCCGTGTTCCAGCGCCAGCAGCGCGACCGTCGCCTCGAGGATGCCGGCCGCGCCCAGCGTGTGCCCGGTGGCGCCCTTGGTGGAGCTGGCGCGCGTCGCGGCGGGGAAGGTGTCGGCGACCAGCGCCAGCTCGACCTCGTCGTTCTTCTGGCTGGCGGTGCCGTGCAGGTTGACGTAGTCGACCGCGTCCGGCGCCAGCCCCGCGCGCGCCAGCGCGTCGCGCAGCGCGAGGCGCGCGCCGAGGCCCTGCGGGTGCGGCGAGGACATGTGGTGGGCGTCGCTGGATTCGCCGTAGCCGACCAGGCGCGGCGCGCGCGGCGCGGCATCCACGCGCTCGAGCAGGGCGAAGCCGCCGGCCTCGCCGATCGACAGCCCGCGGCGCTCGACGTCGCACGGCCGGCACGGCTCGGGCGAGACCAGCTCCAGCGCGTTGAAGCCGAACAGCACGCTGTCGCACAGCGAATCGACGCCGCCGACCAGCGCGGCGTCGGCGAGACCCAGCCGGATCAGCCGCTCGGCCTGCGCGAACACCTTGGCGCTGGAGGAGCACGCCGTCGACACGGTGACGCACGGCCCGGCGAGATCGAGCGCGGCGGCGACGAAGCCCACCAGCGAATGCGCGGTGTGGATGGCGGGACGGCGCAGGTCGGGCGGGAAGCGGCCGTCCGGGGTGAGGCGGCGATAGGCCTCCTCGCTGGCGCCGATGCTGGCGGTCGAGGTGCCCAGCAGCAGCGCGACGCGGTCGCGGCCGTAGCGTTCGCGCGCCGCGCGCGCGGCGTCGAACAGGCCGTCCTGCTGCAGCGCCAGCCAGGCGATGCGGTGGTTGCGGCTTTCCCACGCGGCGAGCGCGTCCGGCAGCGGCGCCGCCTCGATCCCGCCGACCTGGCCGACCCAGCAGGCCAGCGGCGCGCTGGAAACCGCGTTGGGGACGAGGCCGCAGGCGCCCGCGCGCAGCGCCGCCGCATGCGCCGCGCGGCCACGGCCCAGCGCGGATACGGCGGTGTAGGCGGTCACGGCAAGCGGCGGCGTGCGGACGGTCATGCGGCTGTCACGTTAGCGGGCCGCGCAGTATACGCAAGGGGTACGTCAAGCCATGTTGCGGCAGCGCAAAGGCCCGGCACGCCCGGCGCCGGCCGCGCCGCCGCCGCGTTGCGCGGCGGCGGCGGACACGCCAGACTGCCGCGGTTGCCCTGTCCGATCGCCATGCTGCGCGTTCCCGCCTTCCTCCGCCGCGGCCCGTTCCGCTACCTCGGCGACCCCGACGTCTGGCATTCGCTGGCGGTGACGGCGACCGCCGTCGCGCTCAGCGGCGGCCTGCTCTGGATCGGCTATTTCGCGCACACGCTGCGGCTCGCGCTGCGCGCGCCGACCCGGCCGCGCGGCCCGCGCGTCGCCCTGGTGTTCGGCCGCCGGCTGCGCGACGGCGCGGTGGAAGCCGACTACGCCGCGCGCCTCGAACGCGCCCGCGCGCTGGCCGAGGCCGGCGCGCTCGAACGCCTGCTGCTGCTCGGCGGCGACTGCGGCGACGGCATCAGCGAAGCCGCCGCCGGCCACGCGTACCTGCTGGCCCGCGGCCTGTCGGCGAACCTGCCGGTGCTGCTGGAGCAGGACTCGATCGACTCGCTGGAAAACCTGCGCCACGCGCGCGACCTGCTCGGCGAGCCGCTGCCGCCGGTGCTGCTGGTGACCAGCCGCTACCACCTCGCGCGCTGCGTGCACCTGGCGCGCGGGCTCGGCTTCGAGGTCGAGCCCTGCGCAGCCGAGCCGCGCCTGCCGCGCTCGCCGCGCTACCTGCGCCGGCTGCTGATCGAATCCGGCTACCTGATGTGGATCGACGTCGGCGCGCGCTGGGCGCGCCTGATCGGGCACCGGCGCATGCTCGGCCGCCTGCGCTAAGCTTGCGCGGCGGCGGCGTCGCCGCTTTCAGGGAACGAGGGAATCCATCATGCCGAAGTCGCGCATCCTGCTGTTGCTGCTGGTTCCGTTGCTGGCGCTCACCATGGCCTTCCGCCAGGCGCCGCTGGTCAACCCCGACCCGATCCACGTGCCGGCGGGCCTCACCGATGCACAGGTCGCCAAGGCGATCTCCTCCGCCCTGATCGGGCGCGGCTGGTCGGTGACGGCGGAGAAGGCGGGCGAGACCGACGCCTCGCTGCACCTGCGCGAGCACGTCGCGCGCATCGCCATCACCTACGACGCCAGCGCGGTGCAGGTGAAGTACGTGGACAGCGAGAACCTGAAGTACGAGATGAAGGACGGCAAGCCCTACATCCACAAGAACTACCTCGGCTGGATCGAGTATCTGGTCCAGGACATCAACCGCAGCCTGCAGTTGCTGACCCACTGAGCCCGCGCGCGCCGGCCACGGCCGGCGCGCCTCCCGCCATGCACGATCAAGCCACCCGAGCCGAAACCTTCCTGCGCGAGCTGCAGGACCGCATCTGCGCCGCGCTGGAGGCCATCGACGGCGCCGCGCGCTTCACCGAGGACGCCTGGCAGCGCCCCGCCGGCGGCGGCGGCCGCACCCGCGTGCTGAAGGACGGCGGCGTGTTCGAACAGGCCGGCGTCAACTTCTCGCGCGTGCACGGCGACACCCTGCCGCCCAGCGCCACCGCGCACCGCCCGGATCTCGCCGGCGGCGGCTTCGTCGCCACCGGCGTGTCGCTGGTGCTGCACCCGCGCAATCCGTACGTGCCGACCACGCACGCCAACGTGCGCTACTTCGAGGCGCGCAAGGAAGGCGCGGAACCGGCGTGGTGGTTCGGCGGCGGCTTCGACCTGACGCCGTTCTATCCGTACGACGAGGACGTGCTGCACTGGCACACGGTGGCGCGGGATCTGTGCGCGCCGTTCGGCGCCGACGTCTACGCGCGCTACAAGCGCTGGTGCGACGAGTATTTCTACCTCAAGCACCGCGACGAGACGCGCGGCGTCGGCGGCCTGTTCTACGACGACTTGAACGAGGGCGGCTTCGAGCGCTGCCTCGCCTTCACCCGCGCCGTGGGGCAAGGCTTCCTCGACGCCTACCTGCCGATCGTCGCGCGGCGCATGCACGAGCCGTGGAGCGAGCGCGAGCGCGAGTTCCAGCTCTACCGCCGCGGCCGCTACGTCGAGTTCAACCTGGTCTACGACCGCGGCACGCTGTTCGGCCTGCAGTCCGGCGGCCGCGCCGAGTCGATCCTGATGAGCCTGCCGCCGCGCGTGCGCTTCGAGTACGGGTGGCAGCCGGAGGCGGGCAGCGCGGAAGCGAAGCTCGCCGAGTACCTCAAGCCGCGCGACTGGCTGTAGCCCCGCGCGGAGCCGTAGGGTGGGCTTTGGCCCACCAAGCGACGTCCTCACGGCGCGGGTCACGCGAACGCGGGCGATGGTGGGCCAAGGCCCACCCTGCATCCTGCCGCAAACGGACGCGCCGGCACGGGGCCGGCGCGTCGTGGTGCGGCAAGCGGGCGGGGCGGCGCCCCGCGCGCCTCACTTCTGCTGCATCGATTTCTCGCGCGCGGCGCGGAACTCGCTGTCGGGGCGCCACTGCGGGAACGTGCTCTCGCCGGCCAGCTTCTCGCCGACCGCGTACAGCGTCTGCACGTCCTCGATCACGCCGCGGTAGTCCCAGTTCGGGTTGAACTCGTCGGCGGGCGCGTGATAGCGGTGCTCGACGTAATCGGCCTTGGCCGCACGACCGGCCGCCTCGCCGCCGTCGACCAGGTCGCTGCCGCCGGAGGCGTCCAGCGCCGGCACGCCGGCCTTGGCGAAATTGAAGTGGTCGGAGCGGAAATAGTGGCCCTTCTCCGGGGTCGACTCCGGGGTCATCGTGCGGCCCTCGGCGGCCAGCGCGGCCTTCAGGTAGTCCTCCAGTTCGGACTGGCCGTAGCCGACCACTTCCATGTCCTTCTCCGGACCGATGATCGGCAGCGCGTCCATGTTGATGTCGGCGACGGTCTTGTCCAGCGGGAACACCGGGTGCGCGACGTAGTACTTGGAGCCGAGCAGGCCGGACTCCTCCAACGTCACTGCGGCGAACAGCACCGAGCGCTTCGGCTTCGGCTGCTGGTGCGCGAAGGCTTCCGCGATCTCCAGCAGCGCGGACACGCCGGTGCCGTTGTCGATGGCGCCGTTGAAGATCTGGTCGCCCTTCAGGCCGGGATCCTGGCCGAGGTGATCCCAGTGCGCGGTGTAGATCACCGCCTCGTCGGGGCGTTCGGAACCCTTCAGCAGGCCGAGCACGTTGACCGAGCGCGTGTGCTCGATCTTGCTGCGCAGTTCGATCGAGGCCTTGGCGTTCAGCGCCACCGGCTTGAAGCCGCGCTGGTCGGCGGCGACCTTCAGCTTGTCGAAGTCGAGTCCGGCCTTGGCGAACAGGCGCTGCGCGGCCTCGTGGGTCAGCCAGCCGGCGACCGGCAGGCGCGGCGCCGGGTCCTCGCTGGACGGCAGGTCGAGCTGCGGGCCGGTCCAGCTATGCTCGACCACGCTCCACGGATACGCGGCCGGCTCGGTCTCGTGCACGATGAAGCAGGCGGCGGCGCCCTTGCGCGCGGCCTCCTCGAACTTGTAGGTCCAGCGGCCGTAGTAGGTCATGGCGCGGCCCTTGAACAGCGCGGCGTCGTTGCGGTCCCAGCCCGGATCGTTGACCAGCACGACCACGGTCTTGCCCTTCACGTCGAGGCCGGCGTAGTCGTTCCACTGGTATTCCGGCGCGTCCACGCCGTAGCCGACGAACACGACGTCGGAGCCGTCCAGCTTGACGTCCGGATCGGCCTGCAGCGTGCCGACCACCATGTCGGTCTTGTAGGCGAACTTCTCGCTGCCGCCGCCGGCGGCGACATCGAGCGCGACGTCGGTGTTCTGCAGCTCGGTGGACACCACCGGCACCGACTGGAACCAGTCGCCGTGGTTGCCGGGCTCCAGCCCCATGCGCTTGAACTGTTCGACGATGTAGTCGCTGGTCAGGCGCTCGCCGATGGTGCCCGGCTTGCGGCCCTCGAACTCGTCGGAGGACAGCCGCTTCAGATGCGCGGCGAAATCGCCGGCGGTGATGTCCGCGCTGAACGCATGCGGCTGCTCGGGCGCGTGCGGCACCGAGGCCGCGGTGGCGGCGGGGGCGGGGGCGCTGGTTTGCGCGGGCGGCGCGGCCTGCTGCTGGCAGGCCGCCAGCCCGAGCGCGACCAGACTGACAAGCGCGAGTCGGCGCATGGAAGACTCCTGGACGGGGAAGAGGGAGGAACGTCCGAGTGTAGGACGCACCTCCCGTCATCGGCCATGCCAAAGGTCATGCGCCGGCAGCCGCATCCCGCACGGATGCGACCGGCGTCGCGCTCAGCCCGCTGGCGGCGCGTCGCCGCTGAACTTCACCGGCGTGGCGCCGACCACCGGGCCGATCTGCGCGCGGTCGCTGACGTACAGCACGACCGGCCGGCGGAACTCCAGCGTGCCCTGCACCACCGCGCCGGGGCCGATCACGATGCGCGGCTTGTGTTCCTCGCCGATGTGGATCCAGCTGTGGTCGTTCGGCTTCTCCACCAGCAGGCCGCCCTCGACGCGCGCGCCCGCACCGAGGGTGACGTCGCCATTGACCGTCTCGATGCCGCCGCCGACGTGCGCCGCGTCGAGGCGGATGTCGCCGTTGACGTTGGACATCCGGCCCAGCACCTCGGCGCCGCGCGCCAGCGCGAGGTGGCCGTTGACCGTTTCCACCGTGGCCTCGACGCGCGCATCGGCGTCGAGGTCGATGCCGCCGTTGACGGTTTCCAGCGAACGGGCGTGCGCCTTGTCCGCCAGCGAGATGCTGCCGTTGACCGTTTCGACCTTGGCCGCGACCGCGCCCGCGTCGAGATGGATGCCACCGTTGACGGTGGTGAGGTTGCCCGCCTGGCGGCCGGCGTCGAGATGGATCGAACCCAGCACCTTGTCGACGTCCTGGTCGCCGGCGTGGGCCGCGCCGGCCAGCGCCAGGCCGAGGACGAGCAGGGAAAGCGTGCGTTTCATGGGAAGCTCCCGCGTGGTGACGCCGACTAGGATGCGGCCCGCGCGGCGCGGGTTTACCTGACTGAAGTCATGGGTCGGCATTGACGGCCCCGCCGCCAGGTTCCACCATCGCCGGCTCGCGCCATCACCCCCTCGCCGAACCTGCACGCCATGCACCGACTCGTACTGATCCGCCACGGCCAGTCGCTGTGGAACCAGGAAAACCGCTTCACCGGCTGGGCCGACGTCGACCTCACCGCGCAGGGCATCGCCGAGGCGCAGGAGGCCGGAAGGCTGCTGAAGGAGGCCGGCTTCACGTTCGACCTCGCCCACACCTCGCTGCTGAAGCGCGCGGTGCGCACGCTGTGGCACGTGCAGGAGACGATGGACCTGATGTGGCTGCCGGTGTACACCACCTGGCGCCTCAACGAGCGCCACTACGGCGCGCTGACCGGCCTGAACAAGGCCGAGACCGCCGCGCAGTACGGCGACCGGCAGGTGCTGGTGTGGCGGCGCAGCTACGACGTGCCGCCGCCGGCGCTGGCGCCGGAAGCCGACACGTTCGCCGGCGACGCGCGCTACGCCGACCTGGCGCCGGGCGAGGTGCCGCTGACCGAATGCCTGAAGGACACCGTCGCGCGCGTGCTGCCGTACTGGCACGACACGCTGGCGCCGGCGATCCGCGCCGGCCGGCGCGTGGTGGTGTCCGCGCACGGCAACTCGATGCGCGCGCTGATCAAGTACCTCGACGGCATCTCCGACGACGCCATCGTCGGCCTGAACGTGCCGAACGGCGTACCGCTGGTGTACGAGTTCGACGCCGCGCTGAAACCGATCCGCAGCTACTACCTCGGCGACCAGGCCGCGATCGCGGCGAAGATGGCCGCGGTGGCGCAGCAGGGCAAGGCCAAGGCGTGACGCGTGACTCGGGATAAGGCGTAACGGCGGCGCGGCAGTTCCGTCCTCCAAGAGCTGCCTGGACGCGGATCTGCCCGGATGAAGGCGGATAGAGGAAGGTCGGAACAACCCGACCGATATCACGCCCGCGAAAGCGGGCATCCCTTGAAGGCGGCAAGTTGGATGCCCGCTTTCGCGCGCATGGCGGCTTGTTCGGAGAACCTTTGCTGATCCGCGTTCATCCGCGCAGATCCGCGTCCAAAAGCCTTTCGCCACGGCAGCGCCACGGACAGAACCGGAGAAGCGCTACAGCGCGTCGGCGTCCAGCTCGCCGGTGCGAATGCGGATCACCTGTTCCAGCGGGCTGACGAAGATCTTGCCGTCGCCGATCTTGCCGGTGCGCGCGGAAGCGGTGATCGCCTCCACCACCCGCTCCACCATCGCGTCGGTCACCGCCACTTCCAGCTTCACCTTGGGCAGGAAGTCGACCACGTACTCGGCGCCGCGGTACAGCTCGGTGTGGCCCTTCTGCCGGCCGAAGCCCTTTACCTCGGTCGCGGTGATGCCCTGCACGCCCACTTCCGAGAGCGCCTCGCGCACGTCGTCCAGCTTGAACGGCTTGATGATCGCGGTGACCAGTTTCATGCATGCTCCTCGCCTGTCCGCGGCATTCTGCCATCGCCGCCGGCGTCGCGCCGCTGTAGGACAATTCCTACAGGCGCCGGCGGCAACCGCCGATGGGCGCGCGCCGCCATAATCCGTATCGTTCCCTCCATCCACTTCGGGGTGCTGCAATGATCGACGTGCACGGCATCGACCAGCTCGCGCAGCGGCTCGCCGCGCTAGTGCCGCCCGGGCTCGCGCAGGCGCGCGGGGACCTGGAGGCCAACTTCCGCGACGTGCTGGCGCAGGGACTGCGCCGCCTCGACCTCGCCTCGCGCGAGGAATTCGACGTGCAGCGCACGGTGCTCGTGCGCACGGCGGCCCGCATCGAAGAGCTCGAGCGGCGCATCACCGAGCTGGAGACAGCGCTCACGGCGCGCGGCCACTGAGGTTTCCCCTTCCCGGGAGCCGTCCCCGGTCGCGTCACCCTCACCCCGAACGGCCGGGGACGGCCTTTTTTGCCCATGAGCCTTGCAATCACCCTGTCGCGCGCGCAGGAAGGCGTGGCCGCTCCGCTGGTGACGGTGGAGGTGCACCTCGCCGGCGGCCTGCCCGGCACCGCCATCGTCGGTCTGCCCGAAGCGGCGGTGCGCGAGGCGCGCGATCGCGTGCGCGTGGCGATCCAGAACACCCATTTCGAATACCCCAACCGCCGCGTCACCGTGAACCTGGCGCCGGCCGAGCTGCCCAAGGACGGCGGCCGCTTCGACCTCGCCATCGCGCTCGGCATCCTCGCCGCCGGCGGGCAGGTGCCGCGCGAAGCCCTGGCCGAGTGCGAATTCCTCGGCGAGCTGGCGCTGTCCGGCGAGCTGCGCCCGGTCACCGGCGTGCTGCCCGCGCTGCTGCACGCCAGCCGCGAAGGCCGGCGCATGATCGTGCCGGCCGGCAACGCCGCCGAGGCCGCGCTGGTCGAGGACGCCGACGTGCGCGTGGCCGCCAATCTCGCCGACGTCTGCGCGCACCTGCGCGGCGCCGGCGAGCTGCCGCTGCCCACGGCCGCGGTCGCCGCCGATCCGCTCTCGGCCGCGTTCGATCTCGCCGACGTGCGCGGCCAGGCGCAGGCGCGGCGCGCGCTGGAGGTCGCCGCCACCGGCGGCCACCACCTGCTGCTGCTCGGCCCGCCCGGCACCGGCAAGACCATGCTCGCCGCGCGCCTGCCCGGCATCCTGCCGCCGCTCGGCGATCTGGAAGCGCTGGAAGCCTGCGCGGTGCGCTCGGTCGCCGGCCTCGCGGTGGATCCGTCACGCTGGCGCGAGCGCCCGTTTCGCGCACCCCACCACACGGCCTCCGCCGTCGCGCTGGTCGGCGGCGGCCCGCATCCGCGCCCCGGCGAGATCTCGCTGGCGCACCACGGCGTGCTGTTCCTCGACGAACTGCCCGAGTTCGACCGCCACGTGCTGGAAGTGCTGCGCGAGCCGCTGGAATCCGGCCACATCGTGATCTCGCGCGCCGCGCGCCAGGCCGAGTTCCCCGCGCGCTTCCAACTGGTCGCGGCGATGAATCCCTGTCCGTGCGGCTATGCCGGCGATCCGCGCGGCCGCTGCAGCTGTACGCCGGAGCAGATCGCGCGCTACCGCGGACGCATCTCCGGCCCGCTGCTGGACCGCATCGACCTGACCGTCGAGGTGCCGCGCGTGCCGCTGGCCGAGCTGGGCGCCGTGCGCAATGCCGCGGATGAGGACAGCACCACGGTGCGCGCGCGCGTGATCGCCGCGCGTCGCCACCAGATCGCCCGCGCCGGCCGCCCCAACGCGCAGCTCGGCACGCGCGAACTGGAGCGCGACTGCGCGCTGGGCGCGCCCGAGCGCGGCCTGCTGGAACGCGCGCTGGACAAACTCGGCCTGTCCGCGCGTGCCTACCACCGCGTGCTGCGCGTGGCGCGCAGCATCGCCGACCTCGACGGCGGCGCCGCCTGCGTCGGCCGCGTCCATCTCGCCGAAGCGCTGCAGTACCGCCGGCTCGGCCGCGCCTGAACTCGTGGTCGGCAGCGGCACGGCGGGAGCGGCTTCGGCCGCGATCCGCCGCGCGCACGATCGCCGGCCCCTCCCGCACCCCGCCGCTGCGTCTCCCCCGGGAAGACGTGACCTCTTGCGTGCCGGGACTGCGTCTACACTCTTGCGATGCGACCCGCTTCCGATTCCCCGCCCGCCCCCGCAGCCGCCCACGGCGGCTTGCGCGCGGTGCTCGACGCGCTGCTCGCGGCGCATGCGCGCGGCGAAACGCCGGCGCTGGCGGTCGTCGCGGCCTGCAGCGGCCCGACCTACCGCAAGCCGGGCGCGCTGGCGCTGTTCGATGCTGCCGGCCTGGCCGCCGGCGCGCTCAGCGGCGGCTGCCTGGAAGAGGAGCTGGCGCACGCCGCGCGTGCGGCGCTGGGCGCGGGCCGCGCGGTGCGGCACGCGGTCGACACCGGCAGCGCCGACGACCTGCTGTTCGGCACCGGCTCCGGCTGCGGCGGACGCATGGACGTGCTGCTGCTGCCGCTGCCGCCGCAGGCGCCGCTGGCCGCGGCGCTGCGCGCGCTGCGCGAATCCGCGACGCCGCTGCGCATCGCGCTGCGCGCCGACGGCGGCGGCACGGCGCGAATGGACCATGGCCCGACCTGGCATTGGCCTGCCGCCGTCGACGGCGATGCCGGCACGCGCGCGGACGCGCACTTCGCGATCGCTCCGCCGCCACGCCTGCTGGCGCTGGGCGCCGGGCCGGAGACGCCCGCGCTGCTGCAGTTCCTGCAACGGCTCGGCTGGATCGTCGAGGTGCAGGAGCATCGCGCGCGCTGGGCCGGCTACGCCGCCGGCGCCGACGCGCTGCACGACGCGCGCCCCGGCACGCTGCCCGGCGCCGGCACGGCGCGCTGCCGCGCCGCGGTGGTGATGACGCACCGTTTCGACGGCGACCTCGCGCACCTCGCCGCGCTGGCCGCCACCGCGGTTCCGTACGTCGGCCTGCTCGGTCCGACGACGCGGCGCGACGCACTGCTCGCCGCGCTCGACGCCGGAGCCGCCGCCGCGTTGCGCCCGCGCCTGCGCGCGCCGGTCGGGCTGCACCTCGGCGGCGAGGGGCCGGAGGCCATCGCGCTGGCGATCGCGGCCGGCCTCACCGCCCACCTCAACGGCCGCACCGATGCCTGAGCCGCGCCACGGCGTGGTGCTGCTGGCGGCGGGCGCGTCGCGCCGGCTGGGCCGGCCCAAGCAGTTGGTCGCGATCGACGGCGAGCCGCTGGTGCGCCGCGCCGCGCGGCTGGCGCTGGCGACCGTCCCCGCCGACGCGGTGGTCGTGCTCGGCGCGGACGCGACCGCCGTGGCCGCCGCGGTGCGGGGCCTCGCCGTGCGCCCGCTGCGCGCGCCCGGCTGGGAGCACGGCATGGGCGCCTCGCTGCGCGCCGGGCTGGACGCGCTGGCGCCCGCCTGCGCCGGCGCGCTGGTGCTGCTGTGCGACCAGCCGGCGCTGGACGCCGCGCACCTCGAGGCGCTGCTGGCGGCCTGGCGCCTCGATCCCGCAGGCGCCGCGGCCTCGGCCTACGCCGGCGTGCTGGGCGTGCCGGCAGTGCTGCCGCGGGCCTGGTTTCCGCACGTCGATGCCGGCGCCGACCGCGGCGCCCGCGACCTGCTGCGGTCGCGCGCCGCCGCGGTGCGCGCCGTGCCGCGCGCCGCGCTGGCCGACGACCTGGACACCCCGGATCGCCTGCCCTGATCCGCAGCGTGCCGCCCGTGCCGTAAGTGCTGTTGACCCGCCGGACAGGATCCGGATAATAGCGAACTGACCGGTTGAGTAATGCCGGTCACGCAGCGCGATTCCGGGTCCACTCCGTCGCCGATCTCCCCCTCCGCGGCCGGGACCGGACCCGGGATCGCCGCCGCACCGGCCCCCACGGCCGGCGCGGCGGCCGGAAGCCCCGCCTTCCGCGCTTGCCCGGGCGCGTGCCCGCTGCGCGCCCGACCCTTGCCTCCCCGGTACCGGAGACACCCCTCCCCCTCCCCCGCCTCCGGTACCGGGGTTCGGCACCTGCCCGTGTCCGATCCCGGTCGTCGACCGCGGCAATCTCGCCGCCCCTTGCAGGAGCCAGCGTGCAGGCGACCCGCAGCCACACCCCGCCGTCATCGCAACCCGCGGTCGCGAGCATGCTCGCTTCTGCATGCAGCGGGACGGCCGCGGCGCCGTTGGCACGGCGGTGCCGTCGGCGTAGGCTCGTCGACCCCACATGGAGGCTCGGCCATGCAGCTCACCGTCAACGGCCAGACGCACACGGTGGATGTCCCGGCGGACATGCCGCTGCTGTGGGTCCTGCGCGACGTGCTCCATCTCACCGGCACCAAGTTCGGCTGCGGCATGGCGCAGTGCGGCGCCTGCACCGTGCACCTCGACGGCGCGCCGATCCGTTCCTGCGTGACGCCGGTGTCCGCCGCGGGCGGCCACGCGGTCACCACCATCGAAGGCCTGTCGGCCGACGGCACGCATCCGCTGCAGCGCGCCTGGACCGAACTCGACGTGGTGCAGTGCGGCTACTGCCAGTCGGGGCAGATCATGTCGGCGGCGGCGCTGCTGAAGCAGCACCCGAATCCGAGCGACGCCGACATCGACGCCGCGATGCGCGGCAACATCTGCCGCTGCGGCACCTACCAGCGCATCCGCGCGGCGATCCACCGCGCCGCCGATCTCGCGGGAGGCTGACCATGAACGCCCGCTCCGATCCCACACGCTTCGATGCTTCGCGCCGCGACTTCCTGCGCGCCTCCGCCACGCTCGGCGCCGGCCTGGTGATCGCCTTCGTCGTGCCCGGCGCGATGCGCCGCGCATGGGCGCAGCAAGGCGCCGGCGCCGCCAAGCCGCTGCCCGCGCCCAATGCGTTCCTGCACGTCGGCACCGACGACGCGGTGACCGTGCAGCTCGCGCACTCGGAGATGGGCCAGGGCATCTGGACCGTGCTGCCGATGCTGGTCGCCGAGGAACTCGGCTGCGACTGGACCAGGATCCGCGCCCAGCACGCGCCGGCCGCGCCGGTCTACGCGCACACCGTCTTCGGCCTGCAGATGACCGGCGGCTCGACGACCACATGGTCCGAATTCGACCGCTACCGCCAGGTCGGCGCGCTGGCGCGCACGCTGCTGGTGCAGGCGGCGGCGCAGCGCTGGGGCGTCAAGCTGTCCGCGTGCACGGTCGAGAACGGCGTGGTGCGCGCCGGCACGCGCAGCGCGCGCTTCGGCGAGCTGGCCGAGGCCGCGGCCAAGCTGCCGACGCCGTCGACCGTCGCGCTCAAGCCGCGCAAGGACTGGAAGCTGCTCGGCAAGGCGACGCGGCGCATCGACACGCCGGAGAAGATCACCGGCCGCGCGCGCTTCGGCATCGATGCGCTGCCGGAAGGCGTGCTGGTCGCGCTGGTCGCGCGTTCGCCGACCTTCGGCGGCACGGTCAAGTCGTACGACGACAAGGCCGCGCGCGCCGTGCCCGGCGTGCGCGACGTGGTGCAGGTGCCGAGCGGCATCGCCGTGCTGGGCGATCATTTCTGGGCGGCCAAGCAGGGCCGCGATGCGCTGAAGATCGAGTGGGACGCCGGCAAGAATGGCGACATCGACAGCGACGCGCTGATGGCGCACTACCGCGAGCTGGCGCAGCAGCCGGGCACGCCGGTGACTGCCGCCGGCGACGCTGCCGGCGCGCTGGCAACCGCAACGCAGCGCGTCGTCGCGCAATACGAGCTGCCCTATCTCGCGCACGCGACGATGGAGCCGATGAACTGCACGGTGCGGCTGGCCGACGACCGCTGCGACATCTGGGTCGGCACGCAGGCCCAGGGCCTCGACCAGCCGAACGCGGCCAGGGCGGCGGGCCTCGCACCGGAACAGGTGTTCATCCACACGCTGTTCCTCGGCGGCGGCTTCGGCCGGCGCGCCAATCCGCACTCGGACTTCGTGGTCGAGGCGGTGCATGTCGCCAAGGCGGCGAAGCAGCCGGTGAAAGTGGTCTGGACGCGCGAGGACGACATGCGCGGCGGCTGGTACCGGCCGATGTTCCTGCACCGCTTCGAGGCGGCGCTGGATGCGGAAGGCACGCCGACCGCATGGCGCAACGTGATCGTCGGCCAGAGCATCCTCGCCGGCACGCCGTTCGCGGCCTCGGTGAAGAACGGCGTCGACAACGCCTCGGTCGAGGGCGCCGGCGACTCGCCGTATCTCAAGGCGATCGCCAGCCACGCCGTCGAGCTGCACTCGCCGGAAGTCGGCGTGCCGGTGCAGTGGTGGCGCTCGGTCGGCCACACGCACACCGCGTTCGCGGTGGAGAGCTTCGTCGACGAACTCGCGCACGCCGCGGGCTGGGATCCGCTGGCCTATCGCCGCAAGCTGCTGGCCGACGCCGGCGCGACGCGCCGCCTCGGCGTGCTGAACAAGGCCGCCGCCGCGTTCGGCTGGGACCGTCCGCTGCCGGAAGGTCGCGGCAAGGGCATCGCCGTGCACGAATCCTTCGGCAGCTTCGTCGCGCAGGCGGTCGAGGCGTCGGTGGTCGACGGCAAGCCGCGCGTGCATCGCGTGGTGTGCGCGGTCGACTGCGGCACGGCGCTCAATCCGGAGACGGTGCGCGCGCAGATGGAAGGCGGCATCGTCTTCGGCCTGTCCGCCGCGCTGTACGGCGCGATCGCGCTGAAGGACGGCAAGGTGCAGCAGGGCAACTTCGACACCTACCCGGTGCTGCGCATCGACGCGATGCCGAAGATCGAAGTGCACATCGTCGACAGCGGCGAGAAGCTGGGCGGCATCGGCGAACCCGGCACCCCGCCGATCGCGCCCGCACTGTGCAACGCGCTGTTCGCCGCGACCGGCAAGCGCGTGCGCGCCCTGCCGATCGACCTCGCCAAGGCCGAAGCCCCGGCACCGCTGACGCCGCCGGCGCCGGCGGCCAGCGCGGGTGCGGCGTAGCAACGCGATCCAACGTCATCACGCGCTGCTGCGGCGCCCACGCCACCCTCTCGCTTCTTCTAAGCGAGGGGTGGCTCACTTTCCAGCCGGTACTGGGAAGCACCTTCCATGTGAATGAGAGGCCGCGCTAGATCAACGCTTCGCGTCCGGCCACAAAGCGCCTAGAGGACCGAACTCCAGTTCTTGCCGCGCTTCCGCTCGCACGCCGAACCCGCATACCGCTAAAGGCCCTTCTTGAAGGGGGTCCAATCCAAAAGCGTGCTCGATATCTACCTCGTTGACCGCAGCCGTCACGAACACCCCCAAGCCAAGCTCCGTAGCAGTCAGGTAAAGCGTCTGTGACAGATGGCCGGCGTCGAGGATGACTGCGCGATAGGCCTTGGCGTGGTTCCGATACTTCCAGAAGGTCCGATGGAAACGACTGGCGAGCACTACCAGTACGTGGACATCGAAGAAATGCTGCTGTCCTGCGATGAGCCGCTCCACATGTTCGCGGGCGACCTGCCTATCCAGTGCCCGTAACGGCTCGAGCGCATGGTCAATCGGGTGATAGTGATAAAGACCGGGCCCGACGCCGTTTACGTTCTGAACAAGAAGATACGCCTCCGTTGGATGCAGGCCACCGGCAGACGGGCAACTGCGTTTGAGTATGGGCATTCCTGGCGCGATTTCTGCTGCGGCACGTGCCCCGAACACCCGATACAGCGTGGACGCGAAATCCTCATAAGAGAGCGCATGCAGGTTGTCGAAGTTTCTACAGGTTGCGCGAGAGGAAAGCAGGCGATCGAGAGACGTTGGCGCGGGGCGCGGAAGCTTTTGCCTGCTGTCCGTGGACGTTCGTTCCTGAACCACCGACGGCGCTGAGCCCAGACGCTCCAGGAATCTTTGATCTGTCTCCTCATCGAAGCGGCGCTCTTCTTCGTTCGTATTCACTCCATGCCACCGCGTGAATCGATGCATTACCGCCGGCAAACCGCACCAATGCGTATCACGCACAACAGCATCCATCCTGGAGGCTTCACCGGAACCTTCCATTATGAGGATGCCCTTCTCGATCAGTTGGTTGACAGTATTCAGCTCGTCAGCGGGCATGCTGCCCAGATGGGAAGTCCAGTCTGTCGGAGAGAACCCCTCAAGGATTTTGAGTTCCTCGATCGAAAGCCGTACTTCATTTTCGAGATGAGGCGCCAACGCAAACCACTCACGGATGTTCGCCAGTCCAGTCTCGCCTTTCAAGAGGCGTTCGAGGTCGAACACCTTTCGCTCACGAAGCTCGACGAATAGAAATGCGCATCGACGAATTCGCATCTTTAGATCCTGTTGTGGCTGGCGCCGATAAGCGCTAATGTCATATGCGGCTGTCGGTAGGCGGCAGCCCGTGCGCAAACGGAGGTGATGCTCATGAATCACACCAGCATGACGGGTGAACAAACACTAACGTTGTTAAGATGCCTCGCCATCGACGACAGCTTTCGAGATTTGTTTTCTTCCGATATGCCTGCCGCTTTGGCCAGTCTTGGGTTGCCGGCCTGTGTCGTATCTGAAGCACGCAAGCGTAGCCTCGTCTGCGGCGATCTTGCTTCAAAGTCGGAATTCCACCAGGCGTGGCTTGAACTGTCGAAACAAGCAGCCACGGCTCGGTTGAGCATGATTGTCCCTAGTCTGCGATTGAATTATCACGAGAGGCAGGCGGCGTAAGCATCACTGCTCGTGAGACCAGAGCCCCGCAGCCGACATGCTTCGAATGTTCGGCTGCGGCATCCTTCTCAGAAGCGTGCGCTCGCAATACCTTGCGCATTAGTTCCTGCTAGGAAGAATTGGCCACACCGCGCCGAGTGGATCGAGTTCGATGGTGGTGCGCTGCGCGGCGCGCGGGCCGAAGCCGCACACGGCGAGCGGGCCTTCTTCCATCGGCTCCAGGCCGAACGCCTGCTCGATGTCCACCTCGTTGATCGCCGCGGTGATGAAGGCGCCCAGGCGCAGTTCGGTGGCGGCGAGGTAGAGCGTCTGCGAGAGGTGGCCGGCGTCGAGGATCACCGCGCGGTAGGCCTTGGCGTGGTTGCGGTACTTCCAGAAGTTGCGGCGGAAGCGGCTGGCGAGGATCACCTGCACGTGCGCCTCGGCGTAGTACGCCTGCGCGGCGACGAAGCGGCGCGCGCAGTCGGCGGCGGCGTCCGGCGCCAGCGTCTCGATCGGTTCCAGCGCGTGGTCGACCGGATGGTAGTGATACAGGCCGGGCGCGAGGCCTTCGACCTGCTGCACCAGCACGTAGGCCTCGGTGACGTGCAGGCCGCCGGCGGACGGGCTGCCCTTCTTGAGGATGCGGATGCCCGGCGCGATCTCGCTGACCGCGCGCGCACCGAAGGCGCGATACAGGCACGTGCCGAACTCGGCCAACGTCACCGCGCGCGAGCGGTCGAAATTGCGGCAGGTGACGCGCGAGGCGAGCAGCGCGTCCAGCGGCGAGTCTGCTGCCGCGGGCAACCCCAGGCGTTGCTCGGCCGGCGCGCGTTCGAGCACGTGCGGCGGCGGTGGGCCCAGGCGTTCGACGAAGCTCTGGTCGCTTTCCTCGGCGAAACGGCGCTCGACCTCGTTGCTGTCGATGCCACGCCAGCGGCCGAAGCGGTGCGCCACCGCCGACAGCCCGCGCCAATGCGCGCCGCGCAGCGCCGCATCGCGCGCCACCGCATCGTCCGACGCGGTCGCCTCTTCGCCGACCAGCAGGCCCTTCGCCAGCAGACCGTCCAGCACTGCGTCCGAATGATGCTGCGCCAGCGCCTCGCGATCCGCCCACTGCGTCGGCGAAATCGCGCCGAGCGCGGCCACCTCCGCATCGGCGAGCACCTGCTCGTCGTCCAGATGCGGCGCCAGCGCCACCCATTCCAGCCGCGACACCACGCCGGTCTCGCCGGCCAGCAGCGCGCCCAGGTCGAATTCGATCCGCTCACGCGGCTCGATCACCAGCGTGGCGCAACGGCGAATACGCATGACATTCCCCTTGTGGACATGTGCTAGCGCAGGCGGCGGCTTTACGCCAGCGCAAGACAGGTTTCATCCCAACCCATCATGGAGAACGCCATGCTCAATGTCACCTTGTCGAAGAGCCAAGCACTAACGTTGCTGCACAAGCTCGCGCGAGACGATGCCTTCCGGGAGCGTTTCGAATGCACGCCGGCGGATGTGCTTGTGGAACTGGGAGTAGTGCAGCCCGCATTCGATGACCGGGAGGCCACCTTCGTGCTAGCGGACAAATCCAAGTTTGAGGCTGCGCATCAACAACTGCTCAAGAGCGAGGCTGCCGGCGAATTGCGTTGCATGATAATTCCGCAACTGTCGGTGGGTCTATCAGACGCTTCGGTTGCAAGAACCCCGCTTTCCAGCAGCCGGGCCGATCGCTGACACGTGGCGATTCGCACCCGGCCACCTGAAGCGCGGCAAGATCTGCGGGAGCCGGATTTGCTTGAGTCAGCTCCTTAGAGTGGCCCTACGCCGGTGTCAGTCGCTGCTGGCGCAGGGCCATACCACTCTTGGGAATTTTGCGATCTTGGGTTCGAAGGACAGGAAGCCATCTCGACCAACTGGTGGTCGGCGCTTGGTGCTTCTGGCGCATCCTGCACGTGCTCGCTAAACTCGCCGATGCGTTCACAGGGGGAAGATCACCATGGCAGACGCAAAGCTGTCGCGCGAACACGCGCTCGCGCTTCTTCACAAGCTAGGGCATGACGACGAGTTCCGTGCTCGGTTCCAGAAGAACCCTGTCGCGGGGTTGCACGAGGTCGGAGTCCCGAAGCACACGGTCGCGGCCCTTCCGCCAGAGAGCATTACGGTGGACCAACTGCCCGACAAAGAGAGCTTCCGGCGCCGCCATGAGGAGGTGTCTCTCAGCACAGCCTCAGAGCACTCTTGCATGGTATTCCCGACTGTGTGGTTTGGCCCTGAAAATCAGGCGCAGAAATAGCAGCTAGCCATTCAGCGTTCTCTCGAGCGCATGGACGCGCTTCGCGACCTCGCCTACGTTCATTGCGGCCTTCCACTCATGCTTGAACGAGTCCAGGGCCGAGCGAGCCATATCCTTCTGTCCAAGCAACGCCGCATATTCAGCTTGGCTGAGCAAGGCGAGATTGGACTGCGCCATGTTCAGCGGGGTCAGCGTCCAGGTGGCGTTGTATTCGGTATACGCCCGCCCACGATGGCTCGCTAGCCACTGCGATTCCGCGAGCGCCTGCGCATTCATGTTGGCCGCCCCGTATGCGTGCATCAACGCGACATGTGTCAGATACAGTTCGGTGCCATCGATAAGAGGCGAGAGTAGCCTGATAGCTTCGCCTGCCCGACCTTCGCGACGCGCGATCTCTGCCCTGCTGATCGTCAGCAAGTTGGTGAGAAGCGGATACTTGCCGTCACCCTCCCAAGTGCCTATCCGGGTAATCGCATCCTTCGCTTCGGCGACGCTTCCATAGTGCGCAAGCAGGTACGCGCGTAGGGCATCCTGAGAGCGTATGCCGAGCACCGCACCTTCATCGTCATTCTTGGGAGTCGCGCGCTCCACCACCTTCACAAGGTGGTCAACCTCAGTCGCGCTCAATCCTTTCAGAGTTTCCATAACCATCCGCACGCTCGCCATGCGCGTGGTTTGGAACTCGCCAAGAGATTGAACCCTGTGCTCCGCATCTTCCAGCTGGGACCGTGCAGAATCGAACTTACCTTGATCAATCGCCATGGCGATGCGAACGACCGTCGCATCCATGTCGCCGCCGGGGATGCCCGACGTGGTTCCATTAGCGACAGCCTCGGTGACCTTGCTGTACTGGCGCTGGGCCGCGTACAACATTGCGACATACTCTCCGCGCGTCCAGCCTTCTGCCACTGCCTGAGCGAAATGTTTCTCGGCCTCGGTGTAATGCTCTTGACCCAAGGAGACTACCCCGAGCATGAAGTCGCTGGTCACCCGGCCGGGGTTCATGGGCGACGCCGATCGGCTCAGCGCCGTCTCGGCGGTGTCGAAACGATTCCCATACATCCAGCTGAAATAGCCGTAGCAACCGCTAGCCACGAACAGATCTGGGTACAGTTCCGCGACTGTCTTCCATTGCGGGATTGAACTGATCGGCGCTATCGCTGTCGCCTTCCAGGCATCGAGCAGCATGCGATCACGCGAGGCTAGCCGATCTCGATTGGACTCAGCGGTCACGAGTTGCTCGATCGCAGCATGGCGCTGATTGATGTCAAGATACGTCCCCGCAAGGTCGAGACGCACTCGCGCAAACTGCGGATCTAGCTTGAGGGCTTGCTGGTAAAAGGCAATGGCGTCCTGCGTATCACCCACCATCTTTGCTCGCACCGCCAGCGAGTAGGCACGCAACGCATCGAGATTGCTCGTGGCGACGCGATCCAACGGATAGGAATTCTTGGAAATCGACGCGAGTGTTTCGCCGAGGCGGCCACGCAACTCCTTGCCGACCTCGTCGAGGGAAGCGAGCAGCGACGACGCACCACTCCCTTCGGCATTTAGCGAGTACACCGTCGCCTGCGATTTGGGATCAATGACCTCCGCCGTCACCCGCAGCTTGCCGTTGATCTCCGCCAGCGTCGGCAGCACCAGGGCGCGCGCGCCGTCACGCATCGCGATCTCCGAGCCGACGCCGCGGTCGACCATCGTCTTCGCGGGATCGCGCTCCATGCGCTGCAGGGTTTCCTGCACCTTCAGCTCGGGCAGGACGTTGACGTAGCGTGATTGTTCCAGGCTGATGCGCAGCGCGGTTTCGACCGACTGGTCGAAGGTGCTGTTGCCGGTGAGGTTCTGCAGGTCGCCCACCACCACCCAGTCGCGCGCGGCGAAGGCGAGCGCGGGTTCGCTGCGCGTGGACAGCCAGGCCGGGATGGCGATGGCGACGGCGAGCATCGCCGCTTCGGCGGCGAGCACGGCGGGGCGGCGCCACCACGGCAGGATGCGCTTGGCGGTGCGGCTGCCGCGTGGGGCGCGGAAGGTGGAGACGCTCTCTTCGCCGACCTCGTGCACCTCGACGGCTTCGGGCAGGCCCTTGAACAGGTAGCGGCCGAGCGCGCGCCAGCGCACGTGCGCGGCGCAGTCGCCGAGCTCGCCGTGGGCGCGATGGGCGATGGAGGCGGCGGCGCCGGTCAGCAGGATCTGCCGCGGCTGCGCCAGTTGCGCAAGACGCGCGGCCATCGGCTTGGCGAGGCCTTCGATCTCGATCGGCTTGGCGCCGCGGGAGACGTCGTCCGGCGAGTTCTCCCACACCACCACGTCGCCCATGTGGATGCCGACGCGCGCGCGCACCACCACGCCTTCGGCGGCGCTGAGATGCTTCAGGCCGCGCTGGTAGTCGAGCGCGAAGGCGACGGCGTGGACCGGACGCTCGAACAGCAGCAGGAAGCCGTCGGTCTTGTCGATCTCGCGACCGTGGTGCTGTTCCAGCAGCGCGCGCGCGAGGCGGTCGTGCTTGCGCACCAGTTGTGCGGCCGGCTGGTCGCCGAGGCGTTCCACCAGCGCGGTGGAGTCGGCGATGTCGCACACCACGAGGGTGCGCAGCAGCGGCGGGTTGAGGATGCCGGGGGCGGCGGGAACGTCCATCTCGCGGTGTCCTCCTGCATGCTCGGCGCGACGTGGTACGAAGGCGCGCCATCTCGCGCATCAGCGCGTCCTTTCTTGCCCCCCTCTCCCCAGCGGGGAGAGGGTTGGGGTGAGGGGGTGCCGTCCGCAGGACGGCCAGTGCCCGAGGACGGAGCGCGCGCTTCGCGCGCCCCCCCTCACCCTTCCCTCTCCCCGCTGGGGAGAGGGGCAAGTCGTTACGTCCGGCGCGACACGCTTTCATCCATCCCGGCGAAGCGCGGAGGTCGCCGAATATGGCCGCTACGGCAGCACGTGCCAGCCGTCGCCGCCCGAACCTTTCACGTGATAGAGCGCGCAGTCGGCGTCGCTGTACCACACCGACCAGGCGCTCTCGTCGCGGCACAGGCTGCCGCCGACGCTGACCGTGACCTTGAGGCTGCGCGGCGCGTGCGGGAAGCGCAACTGCCGCGCGGCCTCGCTGATCAGCGCGGCGCGCTCGGCCAGCTCGCGGCGGTCGCGCACCTGCACCAGCAGGGCGAACTCGTCGCCGCCGAGCCGGCACGGCAGGTCGGCCGCGGCCGAGGCGGCCTGCAGCTCCTGCGCGACCGCGCGCAGCACGCCGTCGCCGGTGAGGTGGCCGTAGTGGTCGTTGATCTGCTTGAAGTCGTCGAGGTCGACCAGCAGCAGGCCGAACTGGCGCTCGGGGTCGCGCAGCTCGCCGAGGCGTTCGAGATGGCGATACAGGCCGCGCCGGTTGCACAGACCGGTGAGGTCGTCGGTACGGATCTGGCGCTGGGCGAGGCTGAGCTGGTCCTGCGTCTGGCGCAGCGAGTCCAGCGTCAGCATCAGGTCCTCGTTGCGGCGGCGCAGGTTGGCGATCAACTGCTGCTCGCTGGCGACCAGGTAGGCGAACGAGCGGCGCATGAACTGCGCGATCAGCGCGGGCGCCTGCTTCAGCGCGCGCTCGAAGGCGTCCTGGTCGAGCACGTGCAGCACGCACGGCTCGGTGGCGCTGGCGCTGGCGACGCGCGCGTGGTTGCCGACGAACAGCGCCAGCTCGCCGAAGAACTCGCGCGGGCCGATCAGCTTGTCGGGCAGCTCGCCGCCGAATTCGAGCAGGATGCGGCCGGACTCGATGACGAACATGGTGCGCCCGTACTCGCCCTTGCGGATGAGGGTCTCGGGCGGCGCCACTTCGCGGCGCGTGCCGGTGGACGCCAGCAGGGCGAACTCGGCGTCGGACAACTGGCGCGGCAGATTGGGCACGGGCGCGCCGGCCGGCTGCGCTGGCGCAGCCGGAGTTTCAACAGCCGTGTCGAACTCCGCCTTGGTCACGTTCCACCGCCCCCATGCGGCGTCCAGACCGGGTTGGCAGTCTAACAGTCCAAATCACGGGCTGCCATGGCGGGGGATCGGGGCATGCCGCGGCCGATGCCCGCCCCTGCGGCGCGGGGCGGGCTGGAGCGGGGTCGCTTGCGGGCGAGGAAGCCGACCCCTCGCCGCCCCCGGCACGCCGGGAGGGGCGAAACGCCCGGCGGTTTGTCGGGGCGACGCCGCGGTCCCGCTCAGGCCGCGTGGGCCGGCCGGTGGAACTGCGCTTCCTCGGTCGATCCGGACAGGGCGGACAGCGAGCTCAGGCCGCCGGCGATCGCCTGGTTGACCTGGTCGAAGTAGCCGGTGCCGACCTCGCGCTGGTGCTTGGCGGCGGTGTAGCCGTCCTGCTCGGCGGCGAATTCCGCCTCCTGCAGCTCGACGTAGGCCGCCATCTGCCGCTCCTTGTAGCCGCGCGCGAGCTGGAACATCGAATAGTTGAGCGCGTGGAAACCGGCCAGGGTGATGAACTGGAACTTGTAGCCGTAGGCGGCGATCTCGCGCTGGAACTTCGCGATGGTGGCCGCGTCGAGGTTCTTCTTCCAGTTGAAGCTGGGCGAGCAGTTGTAGGCGAGCAGCTTGTCCGGGTACTTCGCCTTGACCGCCTCGGCGAAGCGGCGCGCCTGGGCGAGGTCGGGCGTGGAGGTTTCGCACCAGACGAGGTCAGCGTAGGGCGCGTAGGCGAGGCCGCGGCTGATCGCCTGCTCGATGCCCTGCTTCGTCTCGTAGAAACCCTCCACGGTGCGCTTGCCGGTGCAGAACGGCCGGTCGGTCGCGTCGATGTCGGAGGTGAGCAGCCCCGCGCCCATGGCGTCGGTGCGGGCGACGATCAGCGTCGGCACGTCGAGCACGTCGGCGGCGAGGCGCGCGGCGACCAGCTTCTGCACGGCTTCCTGCGTCGATACCAGCACCTTGCCGCCCATGTGGCCGCACTTCTTGGCGCTGGCGAGCTGGTCCTCGAAGTGCACGCCGGAGGCGCCCGCTTCGATCATGTGCTTCATCAGCTCGTAGGCGTTCAGCACGCCGCCGAAGCCGGCCTCGGCGTCGGCCACGATCGGCACCAGCCAGTCGGTGGCGTCGTTGCCCTCGGCGTGGTGGATCTGGTCGGCGCGCAGCAGGGTGTTGTTGATGCGGCGCACGACCTCGGGCACCGAGTCGACCGGATACAGCGACTGGTCGGGATACATCGTGCCGGCGCTGTTGGCGTCGGCGGCGACCTGCCAGCCGGACAGGTAGATCGCCTGCAGCCCGGCCTTGACCTGCTGCATGGCCTGGTTGCCGGTCAGCGCGCCCAGCGCGTTGACGAATTCCGATTCGTGCAGTGAGCGCCACAGGCGCTCGGCGCCGCGCCGCGCCAGCGAGTACTCGACGTGCACGGTGCCGCGCAGGCGCACCACGTCCTCGGCGGCGTAGGGGCGCGCCGTACCTTTCCAGCGCGGGTTGTTCTGCCAGTCGAGCTTGATCTGCTCGACGGTGGGGAGGGTGGCGGTCTTGCTCATGGTCCTGGCTCCTGTCGATGCTTGAGCCCCTCTCCCACCGGGAGAGGGGTTTGGGGTGAGGGCCCGGCGAGGCTGCGCCGTCTCGCGTCGCCCGAACCCTCATCCGTCCTTCGGGCACCTTCTCCCGAGGGAGAAGGCGTCGGTGCGTGGCGGTCCGACACTTATTCGAGCTGCGCATAGGCGGGCAGGGTGAGGAAGTCCGCGAGCTGCGGCGCGTGGGTCAGCTCGGACAGCAGCGCGGCGGCGGCGGCGACGCGCGCGGCGCCGGGGATGCCGGCCTCGCGCAGCCGATGCGCCTGCGCGGCGAGCGTGCGGTCGAACAGCGCGAAGTCGATCGGCGCCTGGTCGGGGAATTCCAGCGCGGCGCCCGCCGGCGTTGCGTCGCCGCGGCGATCGGCGTGGTGCAGCCATTGCCACAACTGCGCGCGCGCGATCTCGGCGGTGGCGGCGTCCTCCATCAGGTGATGGATCGGCACGCAGCCCTGGCCGTCCAGCCACGCGGCGAGATAGCGCAGCGCGACTTCGACGTTGTTCTCGAAACCTTCGCGCGTGATCGTGCCGCCGCACGGCGCCAGCAGCGCGTCGCGGGTGACGTGCACGTCCTCGCGCTCGACGTGCAACTGGTTCGGCGTCGGCATGTGCGCGTCGAACATCGCGCGCGCCACCGGCACCAGCGCGGGATGCGCGACCCAGGTGCCGTCGTGGCCGGCGCTCACTTCGCGCAGCTTGTCGGCGCGCACCTTGGCCAGCGCGGCCTCGTTGGCCGCAGGGTCGCCGCCGATCGGGATCTGCGCCGCCATGCCGCCCATCGCGAACGCGCCGCGGCGGTGGCAGGTGCGGATCAGCCACTCCGAGTAGGTGCGCAGGAACGGCACCGTCATCGTCACCTGGCCGCGCTCGGGCAGCAGGCGGTCGCGGTGGCCGCGCAGCGTCTTGATGTAGGAGAAGATGTAATCCCAGCGCCCGCAGTTGAGGCCGACCGCGCGCCGGCGCAGCGCGTAGAGGATCTCGTCCATCTCGAACACGGCGGGCAGCGTCTCGATCAGCACGGTCGCCTTCATCGCGCCGGCCGGCAGGCCCAGCGCGCGCTCGGCGTGCTCCATCACCGCGTCCCACAGCGCCGCTTCCTCCATCGCCTGCAGCTTGGGCAGGTAGAAGTACGGGCCGCGGTCGCGCGCGTGCAGGGCGCGGGCGTTGTGGAAGGCGAACAGGGCGAAGTCGAACAGCGCGCCGGCGACTTCCTCGCCGGCGACGGTGACGTGGCGCTCGGGCAGGTGCCAGCCGCGCGGACGCACCATCAGCACGGCGGTGCTCGGGTTCAGGCGGTACGCCTTGCCCTCCGGCGAGCGGTAGTCGATGGTGCCGGCGACCGCGTCGCGCAGGTTGAGCTGGCCGGCGACGAGGTTGTCCCAGGCCGGCGCGGTGGAGTCCTCGAAGTCGGCCATGAACACCTGCGCGCCGGAGTTCAGCGCGTTGATGATCATCTTGCGGTCGACCGGGCCGGTGATCTCGACGCGGCGGTCGCGCAGCGCGGGGGGGATCGGCGCGACCGCCCATTCGGCCTCGCGGATCGCGCGGGTGTCGGCGCGGAAGTCGGGTAGGGCGCCGGCGTCGTAGCGCGCCTGGCGCTCGGCGCGCGCGGCCAGCAGGGCACGGCGACGGGCGTCGAAGCGATGGTGCAGGTCGGCCAGGAAGGCCAGCGACGGCGGGGTCAGGACGGTTTCGTAGGCGGGCTTCATGCGCCCCGCGACCTGCGCGGTCGGGGTCGCGGGCATGTCCATCACGGCGGCCATGGCGGGTTTCTCCAGCGGATTGCGTGGAGCGCCACCCTAGACCCGTGATATATAGATTGACAAAATGAATGTTTCAAAGGAAAACATTGACAGTGTCAATGTGATGCCAAGCCCATGAACGACAAGGCCGAATCAAACGTACGTTCGACCGAGCGGCACCCCCGCCGCGCAGCCGTCGCGCGCCGCCGCGGTGCCGACCACGGCGACGCCCCGGCGGCGCGCTTCTACTACAAGGGCAATCGCCACAAGCAGCTGCGCGCCTTCGTCTACACGGCGCGGCTGGGCACGCTGTCGCGCGCGGCCGAGGCACTGTTCCTGTCGCAACCCTCGGTCAGCCTGCAGATCAAGGCGCTGGAGCGGGAACTGGGCACGCAGCTTTTCGAACGCCGCCGCCGGCGCATCGGCCTGACCCGGGCCGGCGAGGCGCTGTACGAGCTGGCCCGGCCGCTGGTGGAAGGCTGGGAGACGCTGGAGCGCGAGTTCCGCACCCGCCTGCAGGGCATGTCGGCCGGCGAGCTGACCGTCGCCGCCGGCACCTCGACCATCCAGTACCTGCTGCCGCCGCTGGTGCAGGCGTTCCGCGCGGCGCATCCGGCCGTGCGCCTCGCGCTGGCCAACGTGACCGGCAAGGACGGCCTCGCCATGCTGCGCTCGGACCAGGCCGATTTCGCCGTGGGCTCGATGCTGGACGTGCCGCACGACCTCGCCTACGAGCCGGTCTACCACTTCGACCCGATGCTGATCACGCCGCTCGGCCACCCGCTGGCGGCGAAGGCGGAAGTACGCCTGGAGGACCTGTCGCCCTATGGCCTGATCCTGCCGCCGCAGCGCCTGACCACCTACCGGCTGGTCGACCTGGTGTTCCAGCAGCGCCAGGTGCCGTACCAGGTGGCGATCGAAGTGGGCGGCTGGGAAGTGATCAAGCAGTACGTGGCGATGGGCCTCGGCATCTCCATCGTCACCGGCATCTGCCTCACCGAGGCCGACCACAGCCGCCTCGCCGTGCGCAACATGCGCCAGTACTTCCCGCAGCGCAGCTACGGCGTGGTGATGCGCAAGGGCAAGTACCTCACGCCGGAGGCGCGCGCCTTCATCGACCTGATCCGCCCGGGCCTGTTCACCCGGCGCAGCTACGACGAGTCGGGGCACTCCGAGCGCTGAGCGGGCCTGTCACCGCAGCCGCCGTACTACACTGGCACGGCGGCACCGTAGCGAGTGTCGCTACGGAAGGGGGAAATATGACGCTTCGCCATGTTTTGCCGCTCGCGGCAACCGCCCTGCTGTGCGCGTGCGTGACGCACATTCGTCCCGATCGGACGTTCAACCCCCCACCAGCCGAACCCCTGTCCCACTTCCAGCACTTCCAACTGGCCCCGCTACAAGCATCGGCGGACGCGCACCATGAGTCGGCGGCGCTGGAGCGGATCGACGCAAATGTCCGCCAGAAAGTGATCGCCCTCGTCTCGACGTGGGAATCGCGCGATCCCGACGGCCGCACGTTGCGCATCGAGCCCTACGTAAGCCAATTGAAGTTCGTCGGCGTCAACGGCCGTTTCTGGGTCGGTCCGCTCGCGGGCAGCTCCGCGGTAGTCATGAAGCTGCGGCTGGTGGATGCGACAACCGGCAAGACAGTCGGCGAGCCGGAGTTCTTCCAGCGCGCCTCCGCGATGGGCGGCGCCGTTGCCGTCGGCGGAACGGACTACGGCATGCTGGTGCGCATCTCCACCGTCTGCCAGCAGTACCTCAAACGCAACTACGCGGCGGCGGTGGGCGGCCCGACGGGATTGGACGGCAGCGAGGACTGAGTCCGAGGGATTCTGCAGGTCAGTCGATGCCGCGGTACTTGCCGCGATAGGGCGCGTAGAAGGCGCGCAGGCGGGCGATGTCGGCGTCCACGTCGCCGCTCAGCGCCAGCGGCGGGCCGATGCCGATCACCTTGTCGGGGTAGTGGAAATACACCGGCAGCACCGGCACGCCGGCGCCGCGCGCGATGTGCCAGAAGCCGCTCTTCCACTTCGGCACCTTCTTGCGCGTGCCTTCCGGGGTGATGCCGAGCCAGAGCCGGTCGCTGTGCCGGAAGCGCTCGACCATCTGCTCGACCAGTCCGTGCGTCGCGCGGCGCTCGATCGGGATGCCGCCGAGCGCGCCCAGCAGCCAGCCGAGCGGGCCGAGGAACAGCTCCTTCTTCGCCATGAAGCGCACGTCGGCGCCGATCGCGACCTTGAGCAGCAGCCCCCAGATGCCGTCCCACCACGAGGTGTGCGGCGCGCCGATCAGCACCACTTTCGGGCAGTCGGGGAACGTGCCGACCAGCCGCCAGCCGGCGCGACGCAGCAGCCAGCGGCACAGCGCGCGGCGCCAGTTGTCCGGCAGCGTGGGCATCTGCGGCGGCAGTTGCGAGGGCCGCGGCGGATACGCGCTCACTCGCGGCTCCAGTCGCGCGAGCGCGTGCGCTTGAGCGAGCCGCGCTGCTGCTTGCCGGCGAGGCGGCGCTCCCTGGAGCCGCGCGTCGGTTTGGTCGCGATGCGCGGCTTCGGCGCCACCAGCGCGCCCCGCAGCAGGTCGGCCAGGCGCTCGCGCGCGTCGGCGCGGTTGGCGGCCTGGTCGCGGAAGCGCCGCGCCTGGATCACCAGCACGCCCTCGGCGGTCAGGCGGCGGTCGCGGCGCGCCAGCACGCGCGTGCGCACCGCCTCCGGCAGCGACGGCGAGCGCGCGACGTCGAAGCGCAGCTCGACCGCGCTCTCGGTGCGGTTGACGTGCTGCCCGCCCGGCCCGTCGGCGCGCAGGAAGCGCTCGACCAGCTCGGATTCGGGAACGGCGATGGCGCGATTGACGACCAGCATGGCCGCCGGATTCTAGCAGCCGTGTCCGCGCGCGCGGCCGCGCCGGCGCATGCGGCCTGCCTCAACTCCGCCGGCGCCAGGCCCCCTCCAGCAGCATCGCGGAAAGTTCGTGCGCCAGCGCCATCTCCTCGCGCTCGTGATGGTGCTCGAGCACGTGGCGCAGCGCGTGCGCGGCGTCCAGCAGCGCCAGCACGGCCTGCCGGCGCGCACGCGCGCCGCGCGGCGGTCGCGCGGCCACCGCTTCGAGCCGCAACGCGTACTTGTCGGCGAGCAGGCCGATGCGCTCGTGCTCCGCGCGGTAGACGTGCGCGCCCCAGCGCGCCTGCTCCGGCACGTGCGGCAGCAGCCGCGTTTCCTCGATGCCGATATGGCGGTCGAGCGCACGGCGCCAGCGCCGCAGCCGCGCCGGCGCCAGGGTGAAATCGGCGCCGACGACGTCGAGCAGGTGCGCCTCCAGCAGCGTGTCGAGGCGACGGTGCTGCACGGCGAACGACGAAACGGACATGGCGGCATCCATGCGCAGAGGATGCCGCGCTGGCGCGGCGCCGCCCTGATGCGGATCAGATTTCGCCGCGCGGCGCGCTACTCCGGTCGGCCTGGCGGCCTCCCCCTCGCACGCCGCACGCGATGCGCTACTCCGCATCGCGTAAGCGCGGCGCGCTCGACCAACCGAATCTTTGCAGCAGGGCTTGCCAGGCCGCGTCGAGCGGCGCCTCGAGTTCCATCGCCGCGCCGGTCCGCGGATGCGCGAAGGCCAGCGTCCACGCGTGCAGCAGCATGCGATAGCAGGCGAAGTGCTGCTTGAACAGGCGATTGTGGTCGCCGCGGCCGTGCTGGCTGTCGCCGATCACCGGATGGTGGATGTGCGTGCAGTGCTTGCGGATCTGGCGGAAGCGACCACTCTCGGGCTCGGCGCGCAACAGCGCGTAGCGCTGCTGCGGATAGCGGCCGAGCGCGATCGGCACCTCGACCGTGGCGAGGCGCGCGTAGCGCGTGCGCGCTTCCTTGCGCGGGCCGTGTTCGCGCGAATCCGGCAGCGCGTAGTCGATCGTGCCCGCCGCCGGCTCCGGCCAGCCGCGCACCACGGCGAGGTAGCGCTTGCGCACGTCGCGGCCCATGAACTGGCGGCCCAGCGCGGCGGCGGCTTCGGCGCTGCGCGCCACCAGCACCACGCCGCTGGTGGCGCGGTCGAGCCGGTGCGCGAGGTGCAGGCTGCCGCCGACCTGCGCGCGCAGGAGATCGATCAGGAACGCGCCCGCCGCGCCGACCAGCCGCGAGCGGTGCATCGCCAACCCGGCGGGCTTGTTCACCGCCAGCAGCGCGTCGTCGGCGTACAGGATCTCCAGCGCGCGCTGCGCGCCGGCCGCGTCGGTCATCGCCGCCGCGGCCACGCCAGCGCGAACGCCAGCGCGCCGGCGACCGCCACCAGCGCCGGCAGCAGCGCGCCGCGTTCCGGGGCGAGCGTCCACAACAGGGTGGCGGCGACCAGCAGGCTGCCGCCCAGCAGCGCGCCGCCGAGCAGGTCGCGGGTGGCGCGCGCGTCGGCCTCCAGCCGCGCCAGGTCCTCGGCGGCGAGGCGCGTGCGGCGCTCGCCGCGGGTGGCCTGCTCGATGTATTCGCGCAGCAGCTCGGGCATGCGCGGCGCGACGTGGATCCACTCCGGCAGGCGCTTGCGCACTTCCGCGAACGCGCGGCGCGGGCTGTAGCGCTTGCGCAGGATGTCGGCCAGCACCGGTTCGGCCACCGCCCAGATGTCGATCTTCGGGTCGAGCATGCGCCCGACGCCCTCGATGTTGAGCAGGGTCTTCTGCAGCAGGATCAGTTGCGGCTGCAGGGTCAGCTCGTAGCGGCGCGCGGTGTTGAACAGCTTGACCACCACCTCGGCCAGCGAGATCTCCGACAGCGGGCGCGTGAAGTACGGCTCGCACACCGTGCGCACCGCCGCCTCCAGCTCGTCGACGCGCACGTGGTTGGGCATCCAGCCGGCGTCGAGGTGCAGTTGCGCGATGCGCCGGTAGTCGCGGCGGAACAGCGCCATGAAGTTCTCGGCCAGCCAGAACTGGTCGGCCTCGGGCAAGGTGCCCATGATGCCGAAATCGAGCGCGATGAAGCGCGGCTCGCCGGTGCGCGCGGGATCGACCCAGATGTTGCCGGGGTGCGCGTCGGCGTGGAAGAAGTTGTCGCGGAACACCTGCTCGTAGAACAGGCGCACGCCCTTGGCGGCGAGGCGCTTGCGGTCGATGCCGGCGCGGTCGAGCGCGGCGATGTCGTCGACCGGGATGCCGTGCACGCGCTCCATGGTCAGCACCTGCTCGCCGGTGTGCGACCAGTGCACCTCGGGCACGTAGAGGTCGTCGGAGCCGGCGAAGTTGCGCCGCAGCAGGCTGGCGTTGGCGCCCTCGCGCTGGAAGTCCAGCTCGTGCTCGAGGGTCTTCTCGATCTCGTCGACGACATCGTGCGGGCGGATCTTGTCGGCGTTCGGATGCCAGCGCTGCGCCAGCTCGGCCAGCGCGCGCAGCAGCGCGACGTCGCGGGCGATGCGCGCGGCGATGCCCGGGCGCAGCACCTTCACCACCACCTGGCGGCCATCGGCGAGCGCGGCCGGGTGCACCTGCGCGATCGAGGCCGACGCCAGCGGCTGCTCGTCGAAGCCGGCGTACAGCTCGGCGACCGGCGCGCCGAGCGCGCGCTCGACGATCGCGCGCGCCTCGGCGCCGGGGAACGGCGGCACCTGGTCCTGCAGTTGCGCCAGCTCCTCGGCGACGTCGGCCGGCAGCAGGTCGCGGCGCGTCGACAGGATCTGCCCGGTCTTGACGAAGATCGGGCCCAGCTCGGTCAGCGCGAGACGCAGGCGCGCGCCGCGCGACAGCGCGCGCACCGCGGCGCGCGGCCGCGGCAGCAGCGGGCGCACCAGCTTCAGCGGACGGAACAGGTGCGCGGCATCGACCAGGTCGTCGAGGCGATAGCGCACCAGCACCACGGCGACGCGCAGCAGGCGCGGCACCAGCACGAACGGGGTCACGAACGCTCCTTCGCGCGCTCGGCCAGGCGCGCCAGGCGCGCCTCCAGGCGCTCGAGGCGCTCGCGCGCGGCGTCGACGCCGTCGAGGAAATCGTCCATCTCGGCGCGCGGCACGGCGAGCCGCGCCTCGTCGCGCAGCCAGTCGGCGGCGTCCCCGGTGAGGTTGCGCGCGCCCTCGCGACCCCACGCCAGCGCGCCGCGCAGCGCGCGCGCGATCGGCACGCCGAGCACGTCGCCGAAGCTGCGCGCGAACGCTTCCTCGAAATCGGGGGCGAACTGCCGGGCCAGCTTCTCCAGGCGGCGCGCCAGCTCGGCGTCGCCGGCGATCTCGACCTTGCCCGGCGGCAGCGCGTCGTCGCCGCGCCTGAGCGCCATCGCCAGCAGGCTGCCGGGCGTGGCGGCGACGCGCAGGTCGGCGTCGACGGGCGGGCCGACGCGCAGCGCGCCGCCCTGCACGACCAGGCGCAGGGCGATCTCGGGGCCGCGCAGGTGCACGCCGACGCTGCGCCCCTCCAGCGCGCGCAGGCGCGCCTGGCTGTCGGGATCGAGCGCCAGCGCGCGGCCGAGCGCGGCCTCGAGCGCACGGCCGGCGCGTTCGCGCAGCGGGCGCGGAATCATGGCGTTGGGGCCGGGTGCGGTCATGCGCGGATTGTAGCCTGCGCGCCGGCCCGCTCAGCGCGCGCCGGGAAACCCGAGCTGGCGCCAGGCCTCGTAGACGGCGACGGCGACCGCGTTCGACAGGTTCAGGCTGCGGCTCTCGGGGCGCATCGGCAGGCGCAGGCGCTGCGCCGGCGGCACCGCGGCGAGCACGTCGTCGGGCAGGCCGGCGGTCTCGCGGCCGAACAGCAGCGCATCGCCGTCGGCGTACCGCGCATCGACGTGGCGCACCGTCGCGCGCGTGGTGAAGGCGAACAGGCGTGGCTGGCCGAGCGCGGCGAGGCAGGCGGCGAGATCGTCGTGCACCGCGACGCGCGCGTATTCGTGGTAGTCCAGCCCGGCGCGGCGCAGGCGCGCGTCGTCGAGTTCGAAGCCGAGCGGCCGGATCAGGTGCAGCGCGGCGCCGGTGTTGGCACACAGGCGGATGGCGTTGCCGGTATTGGGCGGGATCTCGGGCCGCCACAGCAGGACATGCAGCATCCCGCCATTATGCGGCCCGAGCATCCCCAGGGATGCTCCGCTCCATGCCGCGCGTCACGGGCAGATCACGTAGTCGCGGATGCGGTCCGGGCAGGCAACCGCGCCCGCGTCGCCGCCGCTCGCCTGCACGGCGTGGGCCGCATGCGGCGGCGGCGTGGGCAGCGGATGCGCTTCGCCGGAGCGCACCATGCCGCTCAGGGCCAGGCCGGCCACGGTCGCACACATCAACAGCAGACTGCGCAGGAAGAACAGTTCGGTTTTCATGGTTCGCCTCTCGATGCCGCGGGGTCAGGGGCGGCACCTGGGCTATCGCAAGCGCCGTGCCAGCGCTCGCGTGGCGAATTTTCTTTTGTGGCTCCGTGAGTTGCGTTTTTGCACCGCCGTCCGCCGCGCGTCCGCGGACAGCCGCTCCGCGCAGCGGACAGTGTCCGCGCGGGCGCGCCTCACCAGCCGATCGGACTGCCGTCGTGGCCGAAGAAGCGGCCGCTGTCGTCGAGGGTGACGCGGTCGATCAGCGCGAGCATGCCGCGCACCGACGCATCGGCATCCAGCGTCGCGCCGCTGCCGCCCATGTCGGTGCGCACCCAGCCGGGGCTGACCGCGACCACCGGGATGCCGCGCCCGCGCAGCGCCGCGGCGAGCTGGCGCGTCGCCATGTTCAGCGCGGCCTTGCTCATCGCGTAGCTCGGCGTGCGCAGCTCGGTCACGCCGGCGATCGAGGCCAGGCGCGTCGACACGTTGAGCACGCGCGCGCCGTCGGCGAGCCGTTCCGCCAGCGCCTGCACCAGCAGGAACGGCGCCGCCGCGTTGATCGCGAAGCTGTCGCGCAACGCGTCGGCGGTGACCGTGCCGAAGCGTTCGCCGGACACCAGCATGCCGGCGTTGTTGACCAGCAGGTCGAGGCGCACGTCCAGCGCCTCGACTTCGCGCGCCAGCGCGGCGATCGCGGCCTCGCCCGGCAGCGCCAGCGGCAGCACGCGCAGGCGCTGCGGATGCGCCTCGCGCAGTTCCGCCAGCGCGGCCGCCTGCGCGGGCGCGCGGCAGCAGGCCAGCACGCTGGCACCGTCGGCAAGCAAAGCGCGCGTGAAAGCGAGACCGATGCCGCGGTTGGCGCCGGTGACGAGACATTGCCGCATACGAAAAATTCCTAATCGAAATCGACGCTCCAGTGTACTTCGGCCGTTGCGCCTACCGATCGCGCTGGCTAGCCTCGGCGCTCCAACAAGGAGGAGAGGGAAGCCATGAAGCGATGCCTGAGCCTGCTTGCCGGCGTGATGCTGGCCGCAGTCGTCGCCCTGCCCGCGCGCGCCGCCGGAAGCGACG
>NZ_JBDKSX010000095.1:0-10025 GCF_039680435.1 Mizugakiibacter sp.
CGGGCGATGCCGCCGCCGGCCAGGGCAAGGCCGCCGTGTGCGGCGCCTGCCACGGCATGGACGGCAATTCCAGCGACGCGCAGTATCCCAAGCTGGCCGGCCAGAACGAGCAGTACATCGCCCGCCAGCTCGGCAGCTTCAAGAGCAGCGCGCGCATGAATCCGATCATGCTCGGCATGGCCAGCGCGCTGTCGGAGCAGGACATGCACGACGTCGGCGCCTATTTCGCCAGCAAGCAGTCGCTGCCCGGCGTGGCCGACGACAAGCTGGTCAAGACCGGCGAGACGCTGTACCGCCAGGGCGACGCCGCGCGCGGCATCCCCGCGTGCATGGCCTGCCACGGGCCGGACGGACGCGGCAATCCGGGCGCCGCCTATCCGCAACTGGCCGGCCAGTGGGCCGACTACGTGCAGCGCACGCTGAAGGTGTGGCACGACGGCACCACCTGGGGCAGCGACGATCACGCGCAGATCATGCCGACGATCGCCAAGCGCCTGACCGACGCCGACATCGCCGCGCTGGCCACCTACGTCGAGGGCCTGCACGCCGCCGTCGACGGCGCCGCACCGGCCGCCGCCAGGTAAGCGCTGCGTGCGGCGGCCGCGGTTCAGCCGCCGCACGCCAGACTTGCCGCCGACCGCCCCACGGAGATTCGCGATGCTGAAGCGCGCACTGCTGCTGATCGCCCTGCTCGCCTGTGCCGGCGCCGCCGCCGCGCAGGCGCCGAACTGGGCCGAAGGCAAGAATTACTTCCGCATCGATCCGGCGCAGCCGACCAGCACGCCCGGCAAGGTCGAGGTGGTCGAGGTGTTCTCCTACGCCTGCCCGGCCTGCTACCGCTTCAACCCGATCGTCGACAAGCTCAAGGCCAGCCTGCCCGCCAACGCGGAGATGGCCTACGTTCCGGCCGGCTTCCGCCCCGACGAGGACTGGCCGGTGTTCCAGCGCGCGTTCTACGCCGCGCAGGCGCTCGGCGTCGTCGAGAAGACCCACGACGCGATCTACGACGCGGTGTGGAAGGACCGCAGCCTGGCCACCTTCGATCCGACGACCAATCGCCCGCTGAAGCCGGGCCTCGACGAGATCGCCAAGTTCTACGCCAGGTACGGCGTCAAGCCGGAAGACTTCATCGCCACCGCCAACTCGTTCGCGGTGAACGCCAAGGTCAAGCGCGCCGACGCGCTGGTCAAGGCGTACGGCGTCGAGGGCACGCCGACCATCATCGTCAACGGCAAATGGCGGCTCGACGTCAACAGCGCCGGCGGCTACAGCCAGGCCGTCGATCTGGTCCGGTGGCTGGTCGCGCGCGAAAGCGCGCAGCCGTAACCTCGCCCGGGAGCCCGCGATGGCCAAGCGTCTCGCCCTGCTGCTCGCCAGCCTGCTGCTGACCACCGCCTGCAGCGCGGGCGGCGACGCGCCCGCCGCCGCGCCGGCGCCGTGGGTGGAAGGCACGCACTACTTCCGCATCGATCCGGCGCAACCGGCCGGCAGCGACGGCAAGGTCGAGGTGGTGGAGGTGTTCTCCTACGCCTGCCCGCACTGCGCGCATTTCGCGCCGTACGTCGACCGCCTGGTCGCCGCACTGCCGCCGGGCGTGGCGTTCCGCATGATGCCGGCGACGTTCTCGCCGATGTGGGAGCCGTACACGCGCGCGTTCTACGCCGCCGACGCGCTCGGCCTCGCGCAGGCCAGCCACGACGCCGTGTTCCAGGCCATCTGGCAGGCGCAGAGCATCCCGCCGCAGGGCGCGACCCTGCAGGATTTCGCCGGCTTCTACGCCGGCCGCTACATGGTCGCGCCGCAGCGCTTCCTCGAGCTCGCGCAGTCGCCGCAGACCGACGCGCGGCTGGCCCACGACGTCAAGCTGGAACAGACTTGGGGCATCGGCGGCACGCCGACCATCATCGTCGCCGGCAAGTACCGCGCCGACGCCGGCAGCGCCGGCAACAGCTTCGACAAGCTGGTCGAGCTCACGCAGTGGCTCGTGCAGCGCGAACTGGCCAGCAAAAAACGCGGCGGCTGACCTTCCCGGCCTTGTCCGGGGACGATCCCGCCCCTACCCTGAGCGCATGAACTCCGCCCGTTCCGGCCGCAGCGCGGCGACCTCGCTGCGCGTGCTCAGCTGCAACATCCTGGCCGGGGCCAGCGTGCACGGTTATCACCACTACCTCACCCGCAGCTGGGCGCAGGTGCTGCCCGCGCGCGGCAAGCGCGACAACCTCGACCGCCTCGCCGACGTGATCGCCGGCTTCGACGTGGTCGGCCTGCAGGAAGCCGATGCCGGCAGCCTGCGCTCGGGCTTCCTCAACCAGACGCGCTATCTCGCCGAAACCGCCGGCATGCCGTACTGGAGCCACCAGCCGAACCGGCCGATGGTGCGCCTCGCGCACTCCGCCAACGGGCTGATCAGCCGGCTCGAGCCGCTCGAGGTGTTCGACCATCCGCTGCCCGGCCGCATCCCCGGCCGCGGCGCGCTGCTGGCGCGCTTCGGCCACGGCCTCGACGCGCTGACCGTGGTGATCGCGCACCTGTCGCTGGGGCCGCAGGCGCGCGCGCGCCAGCTCGGCTTCATCGCCGAACTGCTGGACGGCTGCCCGCACGCGCTGCTGATGGGCGACCTCAACTGCGACCCGGACAGCGCCGAGATGCGCCAACTGTTCCGCCGCACTGCGCTGGAGCCGCCGACCGAGATCCCGCCGACCTTCCCGAGCTGGCGCCCGCGCCGCGCGATCGACCACATCCTGGTTTCGAAATCGCTGCGCGTGGAGCGGCTGTGGACCCTGCCCGACGCGTTCTCCGACCACCTGCCGCTGGCCGCCGAGGTGCGCGTGCCGGTCGCGCTGTCCCGCGCCTGAACCGTCCCCACGGCGACGTCAACCCGCGTGCCGCCCCCGCGTTGTGGCGGGGGCGAGCGCCGCATGTCGCGGCGTGCACACACCAGGGAGACGCAGCATGAACCGCATTGCCCGCAACGCCGGCGCGCTCGGACTCGCCGTCGCCGGCCTCGGCTTCGTCCTCGCCGCACAGGCGCAGACCGCCGGCAGCGAAACCCGGCGCGACGTCGACCAGCAGCAGCGCATCGAACGGGGCCTGCAGTCCGGCCAGCTCACCACCCGGGAAGCCGCGAAGCTCGAACAGGGCGAGGCTCACGTCGACCGCGTCGAGCAGCGCGACCTGCGCGACGGCTCGCTCAGCGCCAGGGATCGCGCGCAGGTCCAGCGGGCACAGAACCGCGAGAGCGCGGCGATCCATGACCAGAAACACGACGCGCAGACGGGCAACCCGGGCTCGGCCTCCTCGCGGCGCATGCAGGCCGACGTGCAGCGCAATCTCGACCAGCAGCGGCGCATCCATGACGGCTTCGCCAACGGCTCGCTGACCAATCGCGAGACCTCGCGCCTGGAAGGCCGCGAAGCGCACGCCAGCCATGCCGAGGCCCGTGCCGGCGCCGACGGCCGCATCGGCGCACGCGAGCAGGCGCGCATCCAGCACGCCGACAACCGCGACAGCCGGCGCATCTACCGGCAGAAGCACGACCGCCAGCACCGCTGATGGCGCGGCCTGCGTTGCGGAAAAAAAAGGCGATTATATACTTGACGAACCAAGCCTCATACACGTAGTCTGGCGCGCTATTCCTAGACAGGGAGGTACGTCATGGCGCTGCCGTATAGCTTCAACGGGAATATCGGGAAGGGCTTGTTTGATGCCACTGCTCAGGCTTGGCGCAGCGAGATTGCGTCGAACCCGGCGAACCTAAGCAGTTCCTACTATGAGGGACGCTTAAAGCAGTGCGAGCAGGCTGTGAACGGCCAAGGGTTCGCTGACGGCGGCGGGGCGCTGTGTGCTGTCGTCAAGGACGGCGCTGACCACGCAGACGCTTTCATCGTTGTGACTTATGCAAACGGGCAGCATTTGAAGATGTTGGACGTGACTGTGCGTCCGTCGCTTGATGCCGCGGATCGTGAACCAAACATTTTCGATCTTGCTTGGATAGCTGCGACGGCAATCATAGGCTGCCTCGGCATGACGTATGTGGAATACCCGTGTCCGGAACTGAAGGTTCGGGCGAGCTGGCCGCTAGATAAAGAGTTCCTGACCGCCGTCACAGCCGCCTTGGTTGCGAATGAGAAGTTTGCCGGCATCTATGAGGTGGGCGTTCATGGGAACTGGATTGTCGTGAGAAAGAAGTAAGTTATGCGTTTATATTCAATAACTTACGAAAACGTCAGTTTGTCAAGCTTGCCGCGTTGAGAAGTAGGTAGTACCCTAAGAGCCCAGCCGGGCTAGTACCATGTCCAGGCTCCGAGGAGAGAAAAGCCATGGCCAAGATGAGTAGTGGTGCCCTTGACCACGCAGGCTTCCTTGCCATCAAGGACACATTGACCGCAGAACTTGCTTGGGCCATCCAAGTGCAACTGGAAGAAGTGGGCGACGATGTCAAGGGAATCTCTTGGTTCTCGTCCACCGCGGAGGAGTACGCGCTGTCAAAGCAGCTGCTTGCGGCATGAGTGCTCGAAGAGGCAAGGAAGTGAAAAGCAAGTTCGATGAGGTACTTAGGCGCATGCTGCAAAAGGCGCCAGAGCCTCACGGCAAGCGAACTCCGCGATCACAAAAGTCAACCAAGAAGAAGCCCGCTTAATGCGGGCTTCTTACTTCTTGCACTTAGCGAGGCCTTGCGTAGGTGAGCCGCTTGCCATGCACCTGCTCTAGCAGCGCATCGGAACGCTCGCGGTCTGACACTTTGCGATTGTTCCAACGGTAATCGAACTCCGCCACGTACCGTTGCAAGTGTTGCTCGCCAACGTGATGGAACGTACCAACGAGACCGCGCTTCAACAGGCTGAAACTGGATTCGACGGTGTTCGAGTGATTGATGCCGTCAACGTACTGGCCGGCGCTGTGCCGCGTCACGCCATGCGAAGCGTACTCGCGGCCAGCCTTGGTGTAGCCGGAATGCTCGTCGGTCATGAGGTGTGCCGACTTGCAAACATGCTTGTTCAGCACGTCGCGCAGAGTCTTACCCGTGACAGCCGGGACGACCATGCTGCGCTTTTCGCCGTCACGCTCGACTAGTGAGACGACTTTCATCTTGTGCTGGTAGCCGCGCGCGCCTTTGCGCTGCTTCCCGTTGTTGCCCCAATAGGTCTCGTCCACTTCAACCGTGCCGCCGCCAGTGCCGAGCAGGCCAACGTGCTCTTTGTTCATGGCTTCGCGGATGCGGTGAGTCATGAACCAAGCGGACTTATAGGTGACGCCCAGCATCCGATGGATCTGGTGCGAGCTAATGGCTTTCTTGCTGGCACACATGAGATGCACGGCCATAAGCCACTTGTTGAGCGGAATCTTGCTCCGCTCAAACACGGTGCCCACGGTCACGCTGAATTGCTTGCGGCAGTCTTTGCACTTCCACAAGCCCGGACGATGGGCCTTGCCCTTCAGGGCGTAGTGATCGCCGATGCAGCCGCAGTGCGGACAAACCGGACCGTTCGGCCAGCGCAACGCTTCCAGATAGGCGCGAGCCTTATCGGCGTCTTGGAAATGCGGGGCGAACAGATCGGCAGCCATGGCTAAGCTCCTAACTTGAGCCTAGGTTAGCCGTCCGATTTGGGTTTGTCAAGTATATAATAGCCAAAAAAAAGGGCCGCCCGAAGGCGGCCCTTTTCGTGTCGCGATGACGCCGGAACCGCGCGTCAGAACTTCAGGCTGGCTTCGACGTAGCTGAAGCGGCCGTACAGGTCGTAGGTCGACGCGTCGTAGCCGTTCAGCGAGCACGACACGCACACCGGCGGGTTCTTGCCCCACAGGTTGTTGATGCCGGCGGAAACGGTCAGGTCGAAGCTGGTCGGGACCTTCCAGCTCGCACGCACGTCGTGGTAGGTCACCGCGCCGAGGCGATGCGTACCGTCCGGACGGTTCGGCGCGATCTCGTCCGGGAAGGTGCAGATCGGATAACCGGCCGCGGCGGCGCAGTCCTCCTTGAGCGGGCTGATGTAGCGCAGCTTGTAGTCCACGCTCCAGGCATTGAGGTTCCAGCCCAGGCCCAGGACCGAGGTCAGGCGCGGAATCGCGCTGTCGGTCACCTCGATGCCCACCGTGCGCGGCTCGGTCGTGCCCGCGCTGCTCTTCGCCTCGTACTGCGACACGTAGGAGCTCTGCCAGTTCGCCGTGAGCTGGCCGAAGTTCCACTGCGGGCCCTTCCACACCGCGCCGAAGTCCCAGCCGTTGGTGTCGATGCGGCCGAGGTTCAGCAGGGTGTTGTTGAAGCCGTCGATGTTGCCGGTGGCGTTGCGGTGGATGCCCTGGCAGAAGATCGAGGTATCGGTGCCGCTATCCACGCAGCGGTTGAGCTGCGTCTGCGCATCCAGCGCCTGGATCGCGTCCTTGACGTTGATGCGGTAGTAGCCCAGCGTGACGTCCAGCTTCTGCGACCACGCCGTGTTCTCCGCCCAGCCCGGGCTGTACACCGCGCCCCAGGTCAGGCTCTTCGAGGTTTCCGGCTGCAGGTTGCTGTTGCCGCCGGTGCGCACCGAGATCTGCGGGTTGGGCTGCGTGTAGCTGGCCGGCACGCCCAGCGCCGCGCAGTTGGCCGCAGTCGCCGCACTGCTGATCGGCGCCGAGCAGGGATCCTGCAGGGTGGCGTCGAAGCGCGCCGGCGAGCCGAACAGCTCGCCGATCGACGGCGCACGGAAGCCCTCCGCCCAGGTGCTGCGCAGGGTCAGGTCGTCGAACACCTGCCAACGCAGGCCGAACTTGTTGTTGGTGGTGCCGCCGAACGTCGAGTAGTCGGAATAGCGCGTGGCCGCCGACAGGTCGAGCGCCTTGAAGCCGGGCATGTCCTTCAGCAGCGGTGCGTTCAGCTCGAGGTAGTACTCGTTGATCGAGTAGCTGCCCGAGGTCGGCAGCGAAGGCACGCCGTTGGATTCGCCCGCCACCACCACCGCGTCCGGCGTGTAGGAGCCGTCGTACTTGCGGTGCTCGTAGCCGGTGGCGAACGAGAACGCGCCGGCCGGCAGGTCGAACAGCTCGCCGGACAAGTTGGCGGTCCAGCCCTTCAGCTTGTTCTCGCTGGTGTCGTGCTCGATGTACTGGATGTACTGCAGCATCGCCGGCGTGATCGTGCCGGGGCCGCCGAAGATGTTCAGCGGCACGCAACTGCCGGTGCAGTCGGCCAGCGGGCCCAGCGCGCGCTGGATGTGCGCGATGTTGTAGGTGCCGTTGACGGTCTGGGTCGCCTTGTTGGTGCTGTCGAAGAAGTTGACGTCCCAGTAGTAGTCGCGGCTGGCGAGCCCGAACGAGCCTTCCAGGCCGGTGGAGAAGTAGTAGGTGTCGACGTCCTGGCGGTACTGGCGCGGGCCGCCCTCGACCGGGCGACGGCCGATCAGGATCAGGTTGCCGGTGTTGGGATCGGCATCGAGGGTGAAGCCGAACGGGTTGTACGGGTTGGTCACGTCCACGCCAACCGTGTCGGCGAGCCCGCCGGTGCCGGCGCCGGGGCCGAGGAAGATCGGCTCGGGCGCAGCCTGGTTCAGCGACTTGCGCGTGTTGTACAGGCCCTTCACGTACCACGTGACGTTGTCGTTGATGTGGTAGCGCGCCTGCGCGAACACCGCGTTGCGCTCGCTCGGCGTCATCAGCAGGTTGTACGGCGCGAAGTTGAAGCGATCCGCGGACGTGAAGGGATGGAAGTCAGCCGGATAGCTGGCGCCGTTCGGGAACGCGCCGTTCGGGGTCACGCTGACGAAGTCGCCGACAGCGGGATCGAAGAAGACGAAACGGCCGGTCGGCGTCGCCGAGCTGCAGTTGTCGAGGCCGGTGCCGGGCACGCATTCCGCGCTGGCCTGCTTGCTCGCCGAGGCGCTGACCTCGTTCTGCTTGACATGGCTGAAGTCGACGAAGAACTCGTAGCGGTCGCCCTTGGCGCCGAACGAGGCGTCGCCGGACATGTTCTTGCCGCCCTTCAGGCTGGTGTAGTCGCCGGCATACATGTTCAAGGCGGCGCCGTTCTGCGAGCGCTTGGTGATGATGTTGACCACGCCCGCGATCGCGTCGGAGCCGTACAGCGAGGAGGCGCCGTCCTGCAGGATCTCGATGCGGTCGATGATGCTGGCCGGGATGGTGTTCAGGTCGACCGCGGCGGACACGCCCGAGGCCGAGCTCTCGTTCACCCAGCGCAGGCCGTCCACCAGGATCAGCACGCGCTTGGCGCCGAGGTGGCGCAGGTCCAGCGTGGCGGAACCGGAGCCGACGCCGCTGCCGTCCGGCGGGAAGCCGAAGTTGCCGGCGGAGTTGAACTTGGTGTTCAGCGCCGAGCCGGACGAGGTCAGCTGCTGCAGGATGTCGCCGACGCTGGTCAGGCCGGCCTTTTCGATGTCATCGGCGCCGATGGTCAGCACCGGCACCTGGGTCGCCATGTCGGCGCCCTTGATGCGCGAACCGGTGACCTCGATCACCTCGAGCTTGGTGGCCTGCTGCTGGTCCTGCGCCAGGGCCGGCGCGGCGAAAAGCGGAAGCGCGAGCAGGCCGGTGGCATGCAATGCCAGAACCAGCGAGCGGCGGCGTAGCTTGATGCTCATGGAATCCCCCGGGGGAAAAGTGGTCGACGGACGCCCGATGCCTGCATGGGCGCCGTTCGAATGTAACGAGTTTTTAATAGATGTGCCACAGGTCACATCGATGGCGCAAAAAAAGAAGGGATTTGCCTCGAAAAATGGGCATCGAAGGGGGTTCCGGGCACACCACCACGCCCGTGCCGGCCGCACGGGCGGTTCCGGGACGCTGCGGGGTGGCGGCCATGCGGCGAAGCCGGACCTGCCATACTGCGCGGCTCCGCCGCTGCCGTTCGTCCGATGCACACCCGCGATTTTCGACGTCTCGTGCCCTGGCTGCTGGTGGTCGCGCCGGCCGCGCTGGCGATGGTCCTGCGCTACGCGCTGATCGAACCGGCCGACGTCGCGCATCGCTGCGATGCCGGCACGGGCCCGTGGTGGTGCAGCCTGCGCCATGCCGCAGTGCTCGCCTTCACGCGCGGCCCCGACACCTGGTGGAGCGGCGCACCGGGCGTCAGCGCGCTCGGCTGGATCGGCACGGCCGCCCTGCTCGCCGCCGCGCTGGCGCTGCTGCGGCGGCGCACGGCCACGGCGACGCTGGCCGCCGCGCTGGGCGCGGTGGCGCTGGTGCTGTACTGCTTCCAGAGCGGGGCGCTGGCGCTGCTGGTCGGCGCGCTGGCGCTGGCACGCACGCAGGCGCGCACGCCGCCGGAGGCGGGAAAAGCGGCGGGCTGAAACCCGCCCTACGGCCCGCCCAGCGACTCGGCTGGCGCACGCAAGCGTGCGCCGCGGTCGGGCAGCAGCACGGCGGCGCAGAACGCGAGACACAGCGCCGCCCACGCCAGCGCATACGCGTTGGCCCAACCTTCCAGCGCCACCGTCAGCGCGGCCGAGGCGCCGACCCAGACGGCCAGCAGGCGCTCCTCCAGCGCCAGCGGCCGCCGCGCCGCGAGGCCGCTCAGCGCGAGCAGCGCGAAACCCGCCACCGGCGGCGCGTACAGCGGCAGCAGGAAATCGCGGTAGCGCGCATCGAAGGCCAGCAGCAGCGCGACCAGCGCGGCACCGAACAGCCAGCCGAAGCGCGCCAGCCCCAACCAGCGGCCCAGCCCGCCGCGCGCATCGCGCCGCAGCGCCGTCGCGCCGCTGTCGAGCACCAGCGCCGACGCGCCGTCGCGCAGCCAGCGCGCCAGCGCATGGGCGATCAGCGCACAGGTGACCAGCATCAGCGCCGTGCACCCAGCGGCGACGCCCCATTCGAACGGACCGCGCTCGGCCATGCCCATGTAGCGCCACTGCGCGGCCAGCGCGGCGCCGACGGCGTCGCCCGCCAGCAGCAGCACGGCGGGCGCGGCGCCACGCCGCCCGCCGCGGCGCAGCAGCGCCGGCAGCGCGAACAGCAGCGCCAGCGCTGCGCCGGCAACGGGGCCGAGCCACCAGCGCGGCACTTCGGTCACCGGCCCCTGCAGCGGAAACTTCGGC
>NZ_JBDKSX010000096.1:0-8820 GCF_039680435.1 Mizugakiibacter sp.
CTCGCGGCGTAAGACGGGCATGTTTATGCAGGTTCATCCGGGGCTCCTGTGGGTGCTGAATGGGTCGCACCGCCAGAATCCCGGGTTCGCCCCGGGTGAACAACCTACTGAGAGATCACAGCTAGCGGCCATATGTGGCGGTTGCACGCGCCGGTGTTGCCCGGATGCGTGGCGTTTCTTGCCCTGTGGAGGCATCCATGTCCCCGCGTTCCCTGGTCCGCGCTGCACCGCTCGCTGTCGCCGCCTTCGTGGCGTTCGCACACGCCGCGCCGCCTGGTCCCCTGCCGCCGCCGGCGGGGACGCAGCCCTCGCCGGCGATCCAGCGCGCGCAGAAGGCGGCGCTGTTGCGCGACACCATGCAGAAGGACGCATTGCAGCGCAGCTACGATCGCGCCGCCAAACAGTCCATCCGCGAGCAGACCGCCGATCCGGCCACGGCGCGCCAGGTCGACGCCGCCGACAAGGCCGAGCAGCGCGCCTACGAGGACCGCCAGCGCAAGCGCCAACAGGATCTGCTGCAGCTGGAGAGCGGCGCGCCGGCGCCCGCGGGCAGCGCCGGCGATGGCGGCCCGCTGTGAGGTTGGCAGACGCGCGCTGTGATTTGTGACGACGCTGCCTTCGTGATTTTCCCCTCTCTCCCCGCGGAGAGGGCCGGGTGAGGGGGACGCGCGCAGCACGCGTGCAGTATTCCCGAGGCAAGAGCACAGCCGTCCTGCGGACGGCACCCCCTCACCCCAACCCTCTTCCCGATGGGGAGAGGGAGGAAGAGTTGCGAGGCGGCGTTGCCGGCGGGCTTGGCGGTGCGGGATCGTCACATCGTGGCGTTGGTGATTTTCCTCTCCCCCCGCTGGGGAGAGGGAGGCAAGGAAAGAGCCACCATCGACCATGGCGTCGGCGCCGCGCGCCGCGACCGGCACGCCGCCCGGCCACGCGACCAGGGCACGCGACCAGGGCACGCGACCAAGGCACGCGACCAAGGCACGCGACTAGGTCACGGCTGGCACACCGGTTCGGCGCGCCCGCGGCGCGGTCCGCCGAGCGCTTCGACTGCACATCTTGCGGGCATGGCGACCTGCCCGTTAGCGTGACCGCACGGGCGGCCGTCCCGGTCCGCCCCGTGCCGAGGTCGATGCCATGCGTGTCCCCGCTTCGATGTTGGTCCTGCCGTTGCTGCTGTCCGCTGCCGCCGTCGCCGCGCCGCCCGTCGCGCCGGGGCCGGCGCCGATGAGCGCGGAGGAGTGCGCGGTGTGGGCGCGCGAGCTCAGCTTCGCGCAATCGGTGGAAAACCACGACGCCAAGGCGTTCGCCGAGCACGTGCATCCCGGCGCGGTGTTCCTCGGCGGTGCGCCGCTGCGCGGGCGCGAGGCGGTGGCCAAGGGCTGGGCGGAGATCGTCGCCGGCACCGGCGTCAAGCTGCACTGGCATCCGCGCGAGGTCGCCATCGGCAGCGATCCGCGCCTCGCCGTCTCGCGCGGTCCGTACTGGATGGAAGACACCTCGCCGCAGGCGAAGCATCGCTACCTCGTCGGCACCTTCAGCTCGTTCTGGGTGAAGGGCGACGACGGCGTCTGGCGCGTGATGTTCGACGCCGGCAGCGGCGCGCAACCGGCCGCCGACAGGGTTGCGGTCGAGCGCATCATGGCGACCGCGCCGGCGACCTGCCCGCGCGCCTGAGCGCGCCGGCCGGCGCTCGGCCTTCGCAGCGCCGGGCGCCGGGGACGGGTGCCTATAATGGCCGCCTCGCCATTCCGAGGCCTGCCATGAACGCCCCCACCCGCATCGACACCTCCCGCATCGTCAGCGCGCCGCGCGGCGCGCAGTTGAGCTGCAAGAGCTGGCTCACCGAGGCCCCGTTCCGCATGATCCAGAACAACCTGGATCCGGACGTCGCCGAGAAGCCGAGCGAGCTGGTGGTGTACGGCGGCATCGGCCGCGCCGCGCGCAACTGGGAGTGCTTCGACGCGATCCTGCGCTCGCTGCGCGAGCTGGACGACGACGAGACGCTGCTGATCCAGTCCGGCAAGCCGGTCGGCGTGTTCCGCACGCACAAGGATGCGCCGCGCGTGCTGCTCGCCAACTCCAACCTGGTGCCGGCGTGGGCGAACTGGGAGCACTTCAACGAGCTGGATAGGAAGGGCCTGATGATGTACGGCCAGATGACGGCCGGCTCGTGGATCTACATCGGCTCGCAGGGCATCGTGCAGGGCACCTACGAAACCTTCGTCGAGATGGGCCGCCAGCACTACGGCGGCAACCTCGCCGGCAAGTGGATCCTCACCGCCGGCCTCGGCGGCATGGGCGGCGCGCAGCCGCTGGCGGCGAGCCTGGCCGGCGCCTGCTCGCTGATCGTCGAGTGCCAGCAGAGCCGCATCGACATGCGCCTGCGCACCAAGTACGTCGACGAACAGGCCAAGGATCTCGACGACGCGCTGGCGCGCATCGCCAAGTACACCAAGGAAGGCAAGGCCGTCTCCATCGCGCTGCTCGGCAACGCGGCGGAAGTGCTGCCCGAGCTGGTGCGCCGCGGCGTGCGTCCGGACGCCGTCACCGACCAGACCAGCGCGCACGATCCGGTCAACGGCTACCTGCCGATCGGCTGGACCGTCGAGCAGTGGTTCGAGCGCCGCAAGAGCGATCCCAACGGCGTGCGCGACGCGGCGAAGAAGTCGATGCGGGTGCACGTCGAGGCGATGCTGGCCTTCCAGAAGATGGGCGTGCCCACCTTCGACTACGGCAACAACATCCGCCAGATGGCCAAGGACGAAGGCTGCGCCAACGCCTTCGACTTCCCCGGCTTCGTGCCGGCCTACGTGCGCCCGCTGTTCTGCCGCGGCGTCGGCCCGTTCCGCTGGGTGGCGCTGTCGGGCGATCCCGAGGACATCTACAAGACCGACCAGAAGGTGAAGGAGCTGATCCCCGACGATCCGCACCTGCACCGCTGGCTGGACATGGCCGAGCAGCGCATCAGCTTCCAGGGCCTGCCGGCGCGCATCTGCTGGGTGGGCCTCGGCCAGCGCCACAAGCTCGGCCTCGCCTTCAACGAGATGGTGCGCAAGGGCGAACTGAAGGCGCCGATCGTGATCGGCCGCGATCATCTCGACTCCGGCTCCGTCGCCAGCCCCAACCGCGAGACCGAGGCGATGCGCGACGGCTCGGACGCCGTCTCCGACTGGCCGATCCTCAACGCGCTGCTCAACACCGCCGGTGGCGCCACCTGGGTCAGCTTCCACCACGGCGGCGGCGTCGGCATGGGCTACAGCCAGCACGCCGGCGTGGTGATCGTCTGCGACGGCTCGGACGCCGCCGACCAGCGCCTCGCCCGCGTGCTGTGGAACGACCCCGGCACCGGCGTGATGCGCCATGCCGACGCCGGCTACGACCTCGCCATCCAGTGCGCGAAAGAGCAGGGGCTGAAGCTGCCGATGGTGTGAGGAAGGCGAGGCCGCATTGGATGCCGGGTGACCCGTAGGGTGGGTGGAGCGCAGCGAAACCCACCGTGGCTGCGCCGCGCGTTGAGTTTCGCTACGCTCCACCGAACCCGGGACGCTGCGCGGAGGAGGCATCGAGTGTGGCTACAGGGACGGCCACGTCTTGATCACGCAAACGAGCCATAATGCCGCCGAGTGCTGATTTAATTCCCTCCGTCCCCTTAGTTCCGTTCATCGAGAGCGCCACCGACCTCGACGGCCGCGTCTGGCGCACGCTGCGCGTGCTGCTGTTCGCGCCGGGCCTGCTGTCGCGCGAGTACCTCGCCGGCCGGCGCGCGCGCTGGCTGCCGCCGGTGTCGCTGTTTCTCGCCATCAGCGTCGTCTATTTCCTCGCGCCCATCCGCGGCGGCGACCTGACGTTGCAGTTCATCCAGCAGGTGTCGCCCGACGTGCGCGCGCAGGCCCTGGAGCCGGGCGAGACGTTGACGCCCGCGCAGCGCGCGGCGAGCGGGCAGTGGTATTCGGCCTACGCATCGCGCTGGGTCGAGCGGCGCGTCGCGCAGCGCGACGCGGCGGCGCGCGCGGCGTCGAACGGCGCCACCGGCTACACGGTGCGCGACTACCGCGCGGTCTACGAGGCCCGGGCCGACGACGTCAGCAAGGCGCTGGTGATCCTGCACGTGCCGCTGGCGGCACTGGTGCTGATGCTGGCGTTTTGGCGGCAGCGCCGCTACTACGCCGAGCACTTCGTCGTCGTGCTGCACTACTTCGCGTTCTGGATCGTCGCCCTGACGCTGATCTCGCAGGCCATCCACCTGATCCACTGGCTGCCGCCCGCCTGGCAGCCGCCCGAGACGGTCTACGACTGGGTCATGCGCGCGCTGCTCGCCCTCTACGCGGTGCTCGCCCTGCGGCGCGCCTACGCGGTCGGCTGGCCCAAGGCCCTGATCGCCGCCGCCGCGATGATCGCCTCGATCGTGCTGTTCAATCTCTATGCCTACCGCGCCGTGCAGTTCGCGGTGACGTTCGCGCTGACCTGAAGGCAGGTCGCGGCGTAGGGTGGGTTGAGCGCAGCGAAACCCGCCGTGGCTGCGGCGCGCGCTGGGATTCGCTACGCTTGAACCAACCTACGTCATCGTGCTGCGCCCACACGGCAGGCCTGCATGATTAACGCCAGAGTGGGCTTTTCCACCGTTTACAGGGGAGTTTTCGGCATGGCGCATAAGACGATCGAAGTACCGATCAATCGGTTGTACCTAGACCAAGACAACGCTCGGCATGACCCATTGGACAACGAACCAGAGATCATCGATCAGTTGTTGAGGAAGGAAAAGGCTGGGGCGATTGCCAAGAGTATCGCCGAAGCGGGGGCGCTCAATCCACTTGAACGGGTCGGGGTGGTCGCGCACCCGACCATCAGAGGGGGTTACACGGTAATCGAAGGTAATCGCCGGGTTAGCGCTCTCAAAATGCTGCATGATCCGGACAAGGCACCTACCGAAGCCATAAAAAAGCAGGTGCTCGGTTACAAGGCGAAAGGCCGTACGGTGCCATCGCAGATCGAAGTAGTGCTTTTTGATAGCGAAGAAGAGGCGGCGCCGTGGATCAGCATGCGTCATAGCGGCGAAGACGGCGGAGTCGGGCTGCGGCCTTGGACGGTGTCAGGGAAAAACAGGCACGCAGCGAAAGTAGGCGGGCAGAACGTGAATCAGCTCGCAGTGAATCTCGTCAACCACGCCGCTAAGGCGGGCTTGCTTAGCGAGGAAGAGAAGGCGCAGATACCACTTACGACCATCACGCGCTATCTCGGCAATCCCATCCTTCGTCACACCATCGGTCTGGCATCTAGTAAGGAGCTACAGATTGACGTGCCGCAGAATGAATTTTATGGTGTCTTGCGGATCTTCCTGAGAGACTCGCTGCCTAGGTCCGTCACGGGTGTCGAGCCCAGGGTTCACTCGCGAAGCAACGCTGCTGATTGGAAAAACTACGCCAAAGAGCTCGGCGCGGCGGGACATAGTCCAAAGACGCGATTGACGAAAACCGTCCCGCTCAAAGCGCCAAAACCTGGGTCGTTGAAGGTGGCCCCCAAGCTCGCAAACCCCGATAAGCGGTCATCGGTAGTTGGCTCGACCTTCCGATACAGTTTTGCGAGCGATGCCATTCTGAGCAGGTTGTGCCGAGAACTGCGCAGCATCGATGCGCACGCGTACTCTTTCGCAGCAGCGTATCTCTTTCGAGCATTCATTGAGCGTTTGTCAAAATGCTACGCCAAGCGACACCGGCTCGGCATGGACGGCGAGCTGCGTCAGATCATCGGCCGCTGCATCGAACACCTGGAGAAGAACAACGCGCTGCAGGCGTCCATGGGAAGTAAGGCCTTCAAATCCGCGCTGCAACCGCTGCGAGGCATGGTGAGCGACCGCTACGGGCGAACGTCGCCCGACACACTGGGAAGCTGGGTGCATGGCAGCAGCATTCCCAGCCGCGCAGAGATCAACCGCCGCTGGGACACCTTGGAACCGGGGCTCAAGCTTCTGGCAGACGGCCTTGCCTGACGTTGGCCAAGTCGGCTCATTTTCGTTAGATTCACGGCCAACTTTTGGGGAGCGTCGCCGTGCCCACGACCGATTCACCGCTACGCTATCCGGGCGGGAAAACCCAGCTTGCGCCCTTTGTCATTGAGATCCTTCGAGCCAATAACCTGTTCTACGGTGCATACATTGAGCCATTCGCCGGGGGGTGCGGTATCGCCTGGAAGCTGTTGCTCAACAACTATGTCTCCGAAATCCACATCAATGACATTGACCCGTCGATTTACGCGTTCTGGGCATCGGTACTGCGTTATACAGATGACCTGTGTGAGCGGATCGAGCGCGCGGAAATCACCATGGACGAGTGGCATCGGCAGAAAGCCGTTCAGCACATGGGGCGACCGCGACAGCTTGATTTAGGTTTCTCGACGCTCTTCCTGAACCGTACCAACCGATCAGGCATCCTCAAAGGTGGCGTCATCGGTGGCAAAGCGCAGAGGAGCGCCTATCCCTTGGATTGTCGGTTCAAGAAGGCTGAGCTCATCCGAAAGATCCTGCGTATCGCCAAGTACAAGGACCAGATCACGCTTACGCGAATGGACGCCAGGGCGTTCATCCTCGAGACCCTTCCGCGCCTTGCCGCGAAAGCGTTGGTCAATATCGATCCGCCGTACTACGGTAAAGGTCGCGATCTTTACTGCAGCTTTTACGACCACGCTGACCACGTGAATCTATCGCGAGTCATTCCAAAAATTCGTCAACACTGGATGGTCACGTACGATGACGCGCCGGAGATTCTGAAGCTCTACCGAAAGCTTCCAACTATGAATCTCAATCTTAACTATTCAGCTCAGGTCAAACGCGTTGGCGTCGAACTCATGATCCTGGACCCCAAGATGGTGCTGCCGGAAGGGCTGACTGACGCCGCCGCCTAAGGGCTGCGGTTTGAGGCTGGAGGATTTTGCCGATTTGGGGACGGAGGCAATTAAGTCGGAGGCAATTAAGTCGGCCGGGCAAGCAAGCCCAGTCGAGTAGGGTGGGTTGAGCGCAGCGAAACCCACCGTGGCTGCGCGACGCGTTGGGTTTCGCTGCGCTCAACCCAACCTGCGGCGCTGTGCCGCGAACGCCTGCTTGTATGCGGGCCGTGCTTCGCCGCGTGCGACATAAGCCGCCAGGTTCGGAAATTCGTCCAGGATGCCCGAGACTCTCAGCCTGAGCAGCACCGACACCATCATCAGGTCGCCTGCGCTGAACGTGCCATCAAGCCAGTCGGCATCGCCCAGGCGGGCGGAGAGCTGGCCCAGCCGCTGGCGGACGCGGTCCGCGACCAGAGGCAGGCGCTCCGCCGTCCATGGCTTGTCGCCCTCCAGGATCTTCGCGGTGACGAGTTCGAGGATCGGCGGCTCCACCGTGTTGAGTGCGGCAAACATCCATGTGATCGCCCGCGCCCGGGCATGGGCATCGTCCGGCAACAGACCTGCATGGCGCTCGGCGATATAGAGGACAATCGCGCCGCTCTCGAATAGGGCGAGATCGCCTTCCTCGTAGGTCGGGATCTGACCGAACGGATGCAGGCCAAGGTGCGCGGGTTCCTTCATCGCGTGGAACGAAACAAGGCGGACCACATAGGGCTGGCCGACTTCCTCGAGCGCCCAGCGAACGCGCGTATCGCGCGCAAGTCCCTTGCCGCCGTCGGGCGACCGTTCAAAGGCGGTGATGGTGGGGAGCATGGGAAGGCCCCTGGCGACAGTGCGACGGGATGGGGAAGGGCGAGCGTGCCCGTTTCGACGACTCGCCCCTGATTCCTGCTTGGCTACCGCGGCTGACGGTGGCCTTCGTCAGCCGCGTCGCGCCGCCTCGATCGCTGCGATATCGATCTTGGTCATCTCCATCATCGCCTCAAACGCGCGCCTGGCCGCGACGGGATCGGGGTCAGTGACCGCGGCGGTCAGGGCGCGCGGGGTGATCTGCCATGACAGGCCCCACTTGTCCTTGCACCAGCCGCAGGCGCTGGGCTGGCCGCCGTTGGCGATGATGGCGTTCCACAGGCGGTCGGTTTCGGCCTGGTCGTCGGTCGCCACCTGGAACGAGAACGCCTCGCTGTGGCGGAACGCGGGCCCGCCGTTGAGCCCCAGGCACGGGATGCCCATCACGGTGAACTCGACCGTCAGCACGTCGCCCTGCTTGCCCGAGGGGTAGTCGCCTGGCGCCCGATGCACGGCGCCCACGGCGCTGCCGGGAAACGTCGCCGCGTAGAACGTGGCCGCCTCCAGCGCGGTGCCGTCGTACCAAAGACAAATCCTGTTCTTGCTGACCATGTCGGCTCTCCGGTTACAGGGCGGCGGCTGGCCTCTCGTTCCTTCGGCGAAGGAAGGAGGGATTGGACTCCAAACCACAGTGCTGTTCAAAACCGGGGGGCGTCGACCGTGCGCCGGGCATGAGCTCCGACGCGTACGCGAACGTCACCTACCGCGCCGACTTCGAGGTGCGCGCGGAGAAGTGCGGCCTGAGCATCTACCGCGATGATCCGACCAGCCGCGTCGGGCTCGCCTTCGCCGCGACGGTTGCGCCGGTGATATTCCCGCGGAGCTGCTGGGTCCGGTCGAAAACGGGCTCTGGATTTTCGAGGCCCGGGGCCGCGGGCGTCAGGTGGGAGCGGGGATCATGTGCGCGCGCCCAGACGCGGACCAGGAGCAGCAGGGCCCGCAACAAGGCGGCGATGCCCCGACGCACCAGGACGCCCGAGACGCCGGAGACGGCGCCGGAGATCAGCAGGGCGAGACGTGGCGCCACGCCGTCGAAGGCGTAGAGCACGCCTGCGGTCCAGACGAGAACCAGGACCGCATCTGCGACGAGCG
>NZ_JBDKSX010000097.1:0-7211 GCF_039680435.1 Mizugakiibacter sp.
CGCGGGGGCCTCGGCGACGGCCAGCGCCTGGCTGCCGGTGAAGGCCGTCGGCAGCAGCTTGGCCGCCTCGGCGAGCAGCGATGCGTCGGGCGGATCGAACGCCGCGTCGCTGCGCACCGCGGCGGCGAGGCGTTCGAGCGCCTTCAGTTTCGCGGTGCGCGTATTGCGCACGGTCGCGCGCTCGATGGCCTGCCGTGCGCCGGCAAACCCGGCCTCGTCGAGCGCGGCCAGCGCATCGGCGGCAGCGGCCAGCGCGCCGGCCGCCGCCGCCGGCGCCGCGTCGTTGCCGGTCGGCGCACGCAGCTCGCGATTCTCCCAGCGCGCGCTGCCGAGCACGCGCGCGAGCTTCCGCGGCGCGCCCCAGGTGCCGGCCAGCAGGCGTGCCGCCGCCGCGTCGCGCGCGCCGCGTGCGCGCCAGAAATCGGCGACCGCTTCCTCGCGCAGCGATTGCTCGTTCTCGATCAGCGCGTGCGCTTCCAGCGAGGCGCCGGCGGCGAAGCCGATCTCGCGCAGCGCGCGCTGGCAGAAGCCGTGCAGCGTGCCGATCGCGGCGAGGTCGCCGGCGTGGCGCGCCGCGCGCGCGTGGCGGCGCAGGCCGTCGAGGTCGCCGTCCCAGGCGACCAGCGCCTGCGCCAGCACGCGGCGGGTGGCGGCGGCCTCGGCGCCGTCGTCGGCGCGCGCCGCGGTCGGGGCGTCGTCGTCCAGCAGGCGCTCGGCCAGTTCGAGGCGCGCGCGCAGGCGCTCGGCCAGTTCCGCGGTGGCCGCGCGCGTGAAGGTCAGCACCAGCACGCGCTCGGGCGCGTGCTTGCGCTCCAGCAGCAGGCGCAGGTACAGCGTCGCCAGCGTCCAGGTCTTGCCGGAGCCGGCGCTGGCCTCGATCAGGCGCACGCCGTCCAGCGGCACGTCCAGCGCGTCGAGCGGCTCGCTCATGCCGCGTCCTCCGCCGCGCGCAGGGCGCGCCGCGCGGGCGCGAAGATCTCGCGCGCCGTCGCGCGCAGGCGCGCGGCGAGCGGACCGTCGTGCGCGCCGGGCAGCTCGACGCCGCGCCAGGCGATGCGCACGGCGTCGCTGTCGAATTCGCTGCGCGCGAAGTCGCTGCGTTCGGCCTTCGCCTCCTCGACGAACGCGGCGAAGCCGTCCTTGTTCGCGTCCTCGCGTTCGGCGCAGCGCCACGAGGCCTTCGGGAAAAACGGCAGCGGCTGCTGCAGGCCGCGCCGGCGCCAGTCGAGCAGCGCGGCCAGCGCGGCGCGCGCGCGCTCCGCGTCGAGGCCGGCGAACGCGAGCTGCGCCGCCGCGCCGTCCTTGTCGAGATGCAGCAGCACGGTGCGCGCGCCAGCGCCGCGCGCCAGCGCGTGCACCAGATGGTCGATCCAGGCGTCGATCACGTGGCGGCCGTCGAGCTTGCCGGGGCGCAGATACAGGCGCGTGCCGGACCAGCAGCGGTCCAGCGTGGCGGCGAACGCCGCGCCGCCGCCGAGGTCGACGCGCAGCGGCCGCGCCGGCTCCGCGGGCTTGCCGCCGGTGATCGCGCGCAGCGCCGCAAGCAGCGGCGCGGCGCGCGCGTGCGCCGCCTCGAGCGCCAGCGTGCCGAGGTCGCCGGGCGGCAGCATGGCGCGTGCGCGCAGTGCCGGCGCCAGCGTGCGCGGGTCGGCGTCCACGCCGCGCGCGACGGCGTCGCCGAGCGCGGCGACCAGCCGATGCCGCAGCAGGCCGTCGTCGGGCGCCAGCGGCTCCTCGTCGTCGGGCGTTTCCGCCTGCGCGAGATCGAGGCCGAGACGTTCGCGCAGGAACGCCGCGGCGGGATCGCGGAAGTAGCGCTTGAGCCGGACGTCGTCGATGGACGCCTCCGCGGCCGGGGCCGGCAGCGGCGCGGCCGCGAACGGCGGCACGGCGTCGAAGCCGCGCACGCCGGCCGCGCGCGTCCAGGCGTTGCGGTAGGTGAACAGCGGCGCGTCGCGGCGCGTGCCGAGCAGGCGCGCGTCGAACGGCTGCAGCGGATGCTCGACGATCGGCGCGTCGGCGGCGACGAGGTAGCGCTCGCGCAGCAGCGCGATCAGCGCGTCCAGCACCGGCGCCGGCGGCCGCGGCTCGTTGCTGCGCGGATCGCGGCCGACCCAGCTCGCGTAGAACACGTCGCGCGCGGCGCAGACGAGCTGCAGGAACAGGAAGCGGTCGTCCTCGCGCAGCGAGCGGTCGCCGAGGCGCGCCTGGCCGGCGCGGCGCTCGCCGGCGATGCGGTCGAGGTCGCTGTCGCCGTCGCGGCGCGGGAACGCGTCCTCGTCCATGCCGAGCAGGCAGATCACGCGGAACGGCACCACGCGCAGCGGCACCATGCCGCACACGGTCACGCCGCCCTGGAAGAAGCGCTGCTGCGGGTCGGCGTCGGCCAGGCGTTCCAGCAGGAACGCGCGCACCGTGGCCCATTCGAGCGGGCCTGGGTAGGCGGCGTCCGCGCAGTCCTCGGCCAGCGCGGCCAGCGCGCCGCGCAGCAGGCGCAGCGCGCGCGCCTCGCCGGCGTCGTCGGGCGCTTCCGCGTACAGCGCGTCGAACTGCGCGGCCAGCACGTCGCTCCACGCCGCCGCGCTCAGGCGCCGCGCGCCGAGGCCGGCCAGCGCGCGCCACGCCGCCAGCACGCCGAGCAGGGCGTCGAGATCGGCCAGCGCCGCGCCCTCGATGTCGGCGTAGGGCGCGACGCCGCTGATCAGCGCGGTGTCGTCGCCGCTGGCGTAGCCGGCCAGCAGGCGGTCCAGGCCGAACGCCCAACTGTATTCGCGGTAGCCGCCGGTGGCGGCGCGCGCGCGCTCGTCGGCGCCCCAGCGCACGCCGCTCTCGCGCACCCAGCGCTGCACGCGCTCGAGGCCGTCGCGGTCGAGGCCGTGGCGGCGCATCACGCCGGGCACGGCCAGCACGTCGAGGATCTCGGTGGCGGTCCAGCGCGAGGCGGGCACGTCCAGCAGGCGCGCGAACAGCGCCAGCGCCGGATGCGTCGCCGCCGCCGGCACGTCGGCGATGCTGTAGGGGATGTGGCGCGGATCGCGCTCGTCGAGGCTGCCGAACACCGCCTCGACGTGCGGGCGGTAGGCGGCGACGTCGGGCGTCATCACCGCGATGTCGCGCGGCGTCAGCGTGGGGTCGGCCTCGAACAGCGCCAGCAGGCGGTCGTGCAGCGCCTGTACCTCGCGCAGCGGCGAGTGGCAGCGGTGGAACTGCAGTGAACCGTCGGGCGCGGCGACGCGTTCGTCGGCGCGCGGCGCGCGCCGCGCCAGTACGTCGTCGCGCACGCGGCCGAGCAGGCTGCGGCGATCCAGCGCCTCGTCGCACAGGTCGAGCTCCTCCTCCGGCTGCACCTGCTCGTAGCCGAACAGTTGCTCGACGAAGGCCGCGCCGGCGCCGCCCAGCGCCAGCAGCAGCGGGTTGTCGTCGCCGCCTTCGGCGAGCGCGCGGCGCACCAGCCGGCGCGAGGCGGGCAGGTCGCCCCAGTATTCGCGGCACGGCGTCGGGAAGTAGAAGTCGACGTCGGCGTGGCGGCCGGCCACGCCGAGCATGCGCAGCACGTCGGGCGAGACGTTGCTGCAGGCGAATGCGCCGACGTGGCCGGGCAGGCCGGGCGGTGCGGCGGCGCCGCGCTGGAACGCGGCCAGCCAGTCCTCGATCAGCGCGGCGCGGTAGCTGCCGCCGACGCGCGCGAGCAGGCGTCGCCACAGCTCGGCCTGCCAGTCGCCGGCGTCGGCGCCGCGCGCCCAGGCCAGCACGCGCTCGCGGCGGTAGGCCTGGTAGCGCTCGAACGTGCGCGCCAGCTCGGACGCCAGGGCGAAGCGGCGCGCGGCGTCGCCGTCGGCAAGGTAGGCGGCGAGCGGCGCCAGCGCGGGCGCGTCGTCCAGCGGCGCCTCCAGCAGCGCCAGCAGGTGCCAGCGCAGGCGCGCCGGATCGAACGGCGACTGCGCGGGCAGCTCGGGCCGCCAGCGGTGCAGCAGGTCCCAGGCGAATTCGGCCGGCGCGCGGAAGGCGACGTTGGCGACGATGCCGCGCGTTTCCGCCAGGTGCACCTGCAGCCAGCGCCGCAGTCCGGCTTGCGGCACCAGCACCGTGGCCGGCAGCAACGGCGCGGCGCGCGTGCGCGCGGCCAGGCGCGCGCCGAGTTCGGCGGCGAGCTTGGCGCTGTCGTTGGCGTAGATCAGGGAAAACACCCGGGGCCGTCCGTCGCGTGTCAGGTCCGCGCGCAAGTATGCATGCGGCGGTCGCAGCGGTCGCGACGGCGGCGGTCCGCGCGCCGCGGCGTTTCCGCCGGCGAACGCAGCGTGCGCCGGGGGCGCCCCGGCGGAGGCTTGCGGCACGTTCCGCCGCCACCATCTGAATTTTTGTGAAAACGCGCCGTTTCGCCTTGTCCGGCGCGCGGTGTCGGCCGATATAGCGGGCAAGGGCCGCGGCGTGCGCGTCGCGGCGGAAACCGGCCGCCGTTCCGACGCCCTGCCGGCACAACGAGTAGCCATGCCATGCACCACGCAGCACCGCCACACTGCCGTGAACTCCGCCTGGGACGCGGCCTGCATGCGGCGCTGCTGTATGCGAGCCTGTCCGGCCCGCCGCTGCAGCTGACGGCGCATCGTGCCGGCGCCAGCCTGGGCTGGCTCGAGCTGATTGCCGCGGCGACGCTGGTAGCCGGCTTGCTGGGCGTGGCGACGTTCGTGTTCGCCGCCGAGGCGCACGCCTGCTGGGCGCTGCTGCAGTCGCAGCCGGAGCGCCAGGTGCGCGGCTGGACGCCGCGCCGCGTGGCGTTCGTGGTGCTGCTGGCGCTGGCCGTGGGCGGGATGCTGGCGCTGGTCCCGACGATCTTCATGCGCGGCGTGTCGACCGGCGCCTGGCTGGTGCTGGCCTCGTTCGCGCTGGGCGCGGCGTTCGCCGCCTTCGCGGCGTGGACGCGCGCGCTGGGGCGCGCCGAGGCGTGGGCGTTGCCCGATTAGGCTGAGGACGCCGCACTCAGTTCCGCCGCGCAGTCGCGGATGCCCTGGGCGATGCCGTGGCCCGGTGCCGCTACGCCGTCGGCGAGGCCGTCGTACCAGGCGCTCTCTTCCTCCGCGATCGTTCGCGCCTGATCGGCGAACGCGTCGGCCTCGGCCGGGCATGCCGCCCGGAAGGCCGCCAGGAACGCGCGCGCGTCGCCGCGCGCCAGCCACTGCACGAAGCCCATGCGGCAGCGCGCCTGCGATGCCGCGCCGCGGAACGCGGCGTTCGGCTTGTATGCCGCGGGCAGATCGAGCCAGCGCAGGGCCAGCGCGCAGGCGGTGGCGTGGTCCGGCGGCGGCGCGCCTTCGGCCAGCCGGCGCAGCGCCGCCTTCTCGCGAAGCCAGCCAACCTCGGGCCGCCGCGTGTCGCATGCGCTGGGCATCGGTTTCGCCTCTTGCGCCGCATCGGCGTCGCGCCGCGAGCGGGGCAGCGCCGCATGCGTTCGCGCGTGGTAGCGGAACTGGCGCCCGGCGGGATTCGAACCCACGACCTCTGCCTTCGGAGGGCGGCACTCTATGCAGCCGAGCTACGGGCGCGTCTTCGGGATTGTCGCATGGAATCGCCGCAGCGCGCCGTCGGCGCAATTCGCTCGCGTCCTGCCGGGTATTGCACCGGGGCTCTCGCAGCTGCGCGCGCGGCGTTGCCGTTGCCTGCGCGCAGACCCTCGCTGTACGCCGGTGGTGCAGGCATGTGAAACCGCGGGCGTGCATGCGGCAGAGCGCGTGTCGCCGCTGCCGTCTCACGCGGTGAGATCGCCGCGCGGTCTGCTCGCGGTCCGGAGGCATCCCGATGGCCGCACGACCGCTCCCCGTTCCCGACCCGCATCCGCTCGCCCCGCAGCCGCGCGCGCTGGCGCGCGACGGCGCGCGCCTGGCCGAGCGCATCCGCCGCAAGTACGCCGACCGCATCACCGGCGCGCTGCACCTGCCGGCGCGGCCGGCGCAGTACGCGCCGTTGCCGCCCGAGCTGCCGCCGGCGCTGGCCGCGGCGCTGAAGGCGCGCGGCATCGAACGCCTGTACAGCCACCAGGCGCAGGCCTGGCAGGCGGTGCGCGGCGGCGACCACGTCGTGGTGGTGACGCCGACCGCCTCCGGCAAGACGCTCTGCTACACGCTGCCAGTGCTGGCCGCGGCGATGCAGCAGCGCGCCAAGGCGCTGTACCTCTTCCCGACGAAGGCGCTGGCGCAGGACCAGGTGGCCGAGCTGCTGGAGCTGAACCGCGCCGGCGGGCTCGGCGTGCGCGCCTGCACCTTCGACGGCGACACCCCCGGCGACGCACGCCAGGCAGTCCGCCTGCACGGCGACATCGTGGTCAGCAATCCGGACATGCTGCACCAAGGCATCCTGCCGCATCACACCAAGTGGGCGCAGTTCTTCGAGAACCTGAAATACGTCGTCATCGACGAGATCCACACCTACCGCGGCGTGTTCGGCTCGCACGTCGCCAACGTGCTGCGGCGGCTGAAGCGCGTGTGCGCGTTCTACGGCGTCGCGCCGCAGTTCATCCTCTGCTCGGCGACGATCGGCAATCCGCAGGCGCACGCCGAGGCGCTGGTCGAGGCGGAGGTGCGCGCGATCACCGAGAGCGGCGCGCCCGCAGGCGAGAAGCACGTGCTGCTGTGGAATCCGCCGGTGGTGAACCCGGACCTCGGCCTGCGCGCCTCGGCGCGCTCGCAGTCGAACCGCATCGCGCGCCTCGCCATCGGCGCCGGGCTGAAGACCCTGGTGTTCGCGCAGTCGCGGCTGATGGTCGAGGTGCTGACCAAGTACCTGAAGGACGTGTTCGACCACGATCCGCGCAAGCCGGCGCGCATCCGCGCCTACCGCGGCGGCTACCTGCCGACCGAGCGCCGCGACGCCGAGCGGGCGATGCGCGCCGGCGAGGTGGACGGCGTGGTCAGCACCTCCGCGCTGGAGCTCGGCGTCGACATCGGCAGCCTCGACGTGGTGGTGCTGAACGGCTATCCCGGCTCGATCGCCGCCACCTGGCAGCGCCTCGGCCGCGCCGGCCGCCGCCGGCAGACCGCGCTCGGCGTGCTGGTCGCCTCCAGCGATCCGCTGGACCAGTACCTGGTGCGGCATCCGGAGTTCTTCCGCGACGCGCCGCCCGAGCACGCGCGCATCGACGCCAACCAGCCGCTGATCCTGTTCGACCACCTGCGCTGCGCCGCCTTCGAGCTGCCGTTCGTCGCCGGTGAGCGCTACGG
>NZ_JBDKSX010000098.1:0-20357 GCF_039680435.1 Mizugakiibacter sp.
AAACGGCCGGCGCGCGCGCGGCCGAAGTCCGCGCGCTGTGGCAAGCGGCCGGGGCGCAGCGCCTGGTCAACGCCACGCCCGGCTGCCTCGGCACGCTGCGCGAGGCGCTGCCCGGCGTCGCCGCCGAGGACGCGCTGACCCTGCTGGACCGCGCCGGCGCCGCGCTGCGCTTCCGCCCGCTGGCCGAACGCGTCGCCGTGCACCTGCCGTGCACGGCGGTCAACGTCGCGCGCAGCGACGGCGCGACGCTGCGCCTGCTCGCGCGCGTGCCCGGCCTGGAAATCCTGCCGCTGCCCGCGGAACCCGGCTGCTGCGGCGCCGCCGGCAGCCATCTGCTGGAATTCCCGCAGCGCGCCGCAGCGCTGCGCGCGACCAAGCTGGACCAGGCTGCGGCGCTGGCGCCGCGGCGCCTGCTGAGCGGCAACATCGGCTGCCGGCTGCACCTCGAAGCCGGGCTGCGCGAGCGCGGCGCGGCGCTGCCGGTCGAACACCCCCTGACGCTGCTGGCGCGGCAGCTGGAGTCCCCATGAGCGACGTACGCACCCTGTCCCCGCTGGACCGCCTGCTGACCGGCATCGAGCGCGCGCTGGAGACGACGCTGGGCGATCCGCCCGCGCACCGGCCCTCGCCCGGCGCGGAGCTGCCGCAGCCGGAACTCGCCGAGGACGAGCGCCGCCACGCCGCCGGCCTGATGCGCGTCAACCACACCGGCGAGGTCTGCGCGCAGGCGCTGTACGAGGGCCAGGCCGCGCTGGCGCGCGACGCGGCCACGCGCCGCCACCTGCTCGCCGCCGCCGCCGAGGAGAACGACCACCTCGCCTGGTGCGGCGAACGCCTGCGCGAACTGGACAGCCGCCCCAGCGTGTTCAACCCGCTGTGGTACGCGGGCAGCTTCGCGATCGGCGCCGTCGCGGCCGCGGTGGACGACCGCGTCAGCCTCGGCTTCGTGGTCGAAACCGAGCGTCAGGTCGAGGCGCACCTCGGCGCGCACCTGAAGCGCCTGCCGGCGCAGGACGAGCGTTCGCGCGCGATCCTGCGCACGATGCAGGCCGACGAGGTGCGCCACGCCGACAACGCGCGCACGCGCGGCGGCATCGACCTGCCGCCGCCGGTGCCGTCCCTGATGCGCCTCGCTTCCGCAGTGATGAAGGCCGTGGCCTACCGGCTGTGACGCCGGCGGCTGGCGAGGACGCTCGGCGAAGCGGCGGCGGCACCGGCGTCGCCGGTTCCGCCCTGCCGGCCCTGACGTCGGCGGCGGGCGCTTACGGCTTCAGCGCCTTCCAGGCCGGATCGATGAAACGCACGCCGTAGTCGTTGTAGGCGGAGATCGTCTCCAGCGCGGCGTCGCGGTGCGCGGTGGCGTCGAGATCGGCGCGCTTCAAGCGCCCGGCCGCGGCGAGCATGCGGCCGATATAGCCGTGCAGCGTCGCATCGGCATCCTGCGGCAGGCGGCATTCGCGGATCATCGTGGCGACGCGCGTTTCCACCTCCGCGCCGAGCGCGGCGTAGCCGGCGGCGTCCAGGCGGCCGGCGTGGATCGCCGGCAGCTGCGCCTCGAAGGCGGCGCGGATCGCGGCCATCTCGCGACTCAGCGGCGCGTCGGCCTTGAAGCGTGCGCGGGTGGCGGCGGAAGCGGCGTCGGCGTGCGTTGCGTACGCCGCGTGCGATTCGTGTTCGTGCTGCGCCAGCGCCGGCAGGGCGGCGGCCAGCAGCAGGGCAAGCGGCAGGGAAGCGAGGCGGGCGTTCATGATCGGACTACTCCGGGGGGCTCGGAAGGCAGCGTAGCCCGCAACGCCGCCGCCGGCCTGACCCAAATCAATCGCAGGCGCAGCACCGTGTCGCAACCCCGCAAACGCGAAGCCCCGCACGCGGCGGGGCCTCGCAAGCCGCTGCGGCGACGCCGGCTCACATCAGGTTGCGGCCGTGGAACAGCTCCTCGATCTCGCGCTTCAGCAACGCCTCGATGCGCTGGCGCTCCTTGAACGAGAGGTCGTCGGCGTGCGCCTCGAACAGGTAGGTTTCGAGGTCGAAGTCCTTGATGTGCATCTTCGTGTGGAACATGTTTTCCTGGTACACGTTGACGTCGAACATCTCGTACTTCTGGCGGATGTGCCTGGCCAGGTAGTCCTGGATCGAGTTGATCTTGTGGTCGATGTAGTGCTTCTTGCCGCGCACGTCGCGGGTGAAGCCGCGCACGCGGTAGTCCATCGTCACGATGTCCGACTCGAAGCTGTCGATCAGGAAGTTCAGCGCCTTCAGCGGCGAGATCACGCCGCAGGTGGCCACGTCGATGTCGGCGCGGAACGTCGCGATGCCGTTGTGCGGATGCGTTTCCGGATAGGTGTGCACCGTGATGTGGCTCTTGTCGAGGTGCGCCACCACGGCGTCGGAGATGACGTCCTTGCCGAGCTTCTCGACCACCGGATGTTCCGAGATCAGGATCGTCACCGACGCGCCCTGCGGGTCGTAATCCTGGCGCGCGACGTTGAGGATGTTCGCGCCGATGATCTCCGCCACGTCGGTGAGGATGCTGGTCAGGCGGTCGGCATCGTAGGTGTCGTCGATGTACTCGATATAGCGCTGCCGCTGGTCCTCGGACACGGCATAGCAGATATCGTAGATGTTGAAGCTGAGGGCCTTGGTCAGGTTGTTGAAGCCCTGCAGCTTGAGACGTGGCAGTGGTTTCACGGTAGCAGCGTTCTCTTGGCGGCGGTTGGCGGCCTGGGTCGCGGCGGGTTAGCGACAAGTGTCCCCGCACCTTACTTGCAAGCCAAAACGCGGAGACGCACCCCGCAACCCTTGTGGCGGAACGCTGCTGCGCCCGCGCGTCGAAGCCGCGGATTATGCGGCAAGGGGGCGGGCTTGTGAATCGAACGCCGGTCACGCCGCGCCGACGCGCCGGCGCGCCCGGTTGGACGCGGGACTTCACATTTGGTTTAAGATCGTGACAATCGTGCCGTAAGGCGCGGATGCGCCTGCCGCCACCGGTACCGCCGGGCGGCGCCGCGCGATGCCGCCGCCCCCACCCAGCCGAGGAACGGACTGTGGCCCCTCACCAGCTCAAGTACATGCTGCAACAGGCCTTCGACCGCTCCAGCGCGCCGGTCCAGCTCGCCCCGGACCCCGCTTCGATGGAACGCTTCCTGGCGATGTGCCATCGACGCCGTTACCCGGGCAAGACCGCGATCATCCGCCCCGGCGACCCGGCCAACACGCTCTACTACGTGATCGAGGGCTCGGTCACCGTCTGCACCGAGGACGAGGAAGGCCGCGAGCTGATCCTCGCCTACATCAACCGCGGCGAGTTCATCGGCGAGATGGGCCTGTTCATCGAGCAGGCGCAGCGCGAGACGATGGTGCGCACCCGCCTGCCCTGCGAGCTGGCCGAGATCAGCTACGAGCGCCTGTTCAACCTGTTCGCGGGCCCGCTGCGCGACGAATGCCCGAAAGTGCTGTTCGCGATCGGCCTGCAGTTGACCAACCGCCTGCTGCGCACCTCGCGCCAGGTCAGCCGCATGGCGTTCATGGACGTCACCACGCGCGTGGCGCGCACCCTGATCGACCTGTGCCTGGAGCCGGACGCGATGACGCACCCGGAAGGCACGCAGATCCGCATTTCGCGCCAGGAGATCAGCCGCATCGTCGGCTGCTCGCGCGAGATGGTCGGCCGCGTCCTCAAGCAGCTCGAGGACCAGGGCATGATCAGCGTCTCCGGCAAGACCATCGTGGTGCGCGGCACGCGCTGATCCGGCCGCAGCCCGCTCAGCCCCAGTAGGCCACCTGCACGCGCTCGCCCAACGAGCGCCCGAAGCGGACCAGCGCGCGCGGCGACGGGTTGACCAGCACGGCGCGCTCGGCGCCGGCCAGCATCGGCAGGTCGGCCAGCGAATCGCTGTAGGCCGCAGCCCACACCGGCACGATGCCGCGCTCGGCCAGGCTGCGCAGCTTGGTCGCGCCGTAGTTGTGCGGCACCGCGCGGATGCCGAACAGGCCGGCGCGCACGCGCGTGCCGATGCGCTCGACGGCGTCGAGACCAAGCTCGTCGAGGATCGCGCCGAGCAGCGTCTCCTCGGTGGCGCTGACGATCAGCACGCGATCGCCCGCGGCGAGGTGCCGGCGCAGCGCCGTCACGCCCTCGCGCAGGAACGCGCGCGGGCGCCGCGCCAGCGCGCGGCCGAACGCATCGGCCTGGGCGCGGAAGCGCGCTTCGCTGCAGCCGAGCGTGGCCAGGCGCGTGCACGCGCGCGCCAGCCACATCTTGCCGCGCACCGTGCGCAGCAGCAGCGGCACGAACGGCAGCAGCGGCAGCAACGGCAGCAGCCGCCAACGCGCGCGCGCGAAGCGTTCGCGCAGGAACATCTCGTAGCTGTCGCCGCGCACCAGCACGCCGTCGAAGTCGAACAGCACCACGCGCCGCGCGTCGGCCCGCTCCGCGCCGGCCGACGCGGCATCCGCCTCCATCGCGTCCATGCTCAAGGCGTCGCGAACAGGCGGCGCAGTTCGGCGCCGGGGTCGGGCGCCCGCATGAACGCCTCGCCGACCAGGAACGCGTGCACGCCGGCAGCGCGCAGGCGCGCGACCTCGGCCGGCGCGTGGATGCCCGACTCCGTCACCAGCAGGCGATCGTCCGGCACGCCGGCGCGCAGGCCGAGCGTGGTTTCCAGGCGGGTTTCGAAGGTGCGCAGGTTGCGGTTGTTGATGCCGACCAGCGGCGCCGGCACGTCCAGCGCGCGCTCGAGTTCTTCCGCGTCGTGCACCTCGAGCAGCACGTCGAGGTCCAGCTCGGCGGCCAGCAGGGCGAGTTCCAGCAGCGCGGCATCGCCCAGCGCGGCGACGATCAGCAGGATCGCGTCGGCGCCCAGCGCGCGCGCCTCGTAGACCTGGTACGGATCGATGGCGAAGTCCTTGCGCAGCACCGGCAGCGCGCAGGCGGCGCGCGCCTGTTGCAGGCAGGCATCGGACCCCTGGAAGAAATCGACGTCGGTCAGCACCGACAGGCAGGCCGCGCCGCCGGCTTCGTAGCTGCGCGCGATTTCGTCGGGGCGGAAATCGGCGCGGATCACGCCCTTCGACGGACTGGCCTTCTTCACTTCCGCGATCACCGCGGCCTCGCCCGCATCGACCCTCGCCTCCAGCGCGGCGGCGAAGCCGCGCGTCGGCGGCAGGTCGGCACAGCGCGCCGACAGCTCGGCCAGCGGCAGGCGCGCGCTGCGCTCGCGGATCTCCGCGACCTTGCGCGCGAGGATGCGTTTGAGGATGTCGTCCATGGAGCGGGAGACGGGAAGCGGAAAACGGGAAACGCCATTCTATGACACGCGGCGAAGTGCCGGCGCGACCGGCCAAGGCATCAAGAGATCGTTGCGCCGCGCGCGTGCTGCGGCTGGCGCCGCTTCCCGGCTTCCCGCACCCGCCAACGCAGAGAGGGAAGGGTGAGGGGCACGCGCAGCGCGTGCCTTGCGGCGGGGCGAAAGCGGTGGTCCTGCGGACGCCGCCGCCTTCTTACCCCGCCCCCCGCCCCGCCGGGGAGAGGGCGACGAACGGCGCGCGATACGGAGCCCGCGTAGCGCGAAATCGCCGCGCGGCAGTGTTCCCGCCATGCACGCCGTCGCGCGGCACAAAAGCGATTTTTCAGCGGCCGGCGAGGCGCCGCGTGGCGGCGACGAAGGCGTCCAGCCTGGCGCGCGCCGCGCCGCTCTCCAGCGCCGCACGCGCGTGCTCGATGCCCTCGTCGATGGAATCGGCGATCCGCGCGGCGTACAGCGCGGCGCCGGCGTTCAGCAGCACGATGTCGCGGGCGACGCCGGGGCGGTTGTCCAGCGCCTGCAGCAGCATCGACTTGGACTCTTCCGCGCTCCCGACGCGCAGGTTGCGGCTGGAGGCCATCGCGAAGCCGAACGCTTCCGGCTCGATCTCGTACTCGCGCACGTGGCCGTCCTTCAGTTCGCCGACCAGGGTGGCGCCCCCCAGCGAGATCTCGTCGAGCCCGTCGCGGCCCCACACCACCAACGCACGCTGCACGCCGAGGCGTTCCAGCACGCGCACCTGGATGCCGACCAGGTCGGGGTGGAACACGCCCATCAAGATGTTCGGCGCGCCGGCCGGGTTGGTCAGCGGCCCGAGGATGTTGAACAGCGTGCGCACGCCCATTTCCTTGCGCACCGGCGCCACCACCTTCATCGCCGGATGATGGTGCGGCGCGAACATGAAGCCGATACCGGTTTCGCGCATGCACGCGGCGACCTGCGCGGGCGCGAGGTCGATCGCCGCGCCCAGCGCCTCCAGCACGTCGGCGCTGCCGGATTTCGACGAGGCGCCGCGGTTGCCGTGCTTGGCCACGCGCGCGCCGGCCGCCGCGGCGACGAACATCGCCGCCGTCGAGATATTGAAGCTGTGCGCGCCGTCGCCGCCGGTGCCGACGATGTCGACCAGGTGCGGATGCGGCTCCAGCTCGACGCGCGTCGCCAGCTCGCGCATCACCCGCGCCGCGCCGGTGATCTCGCCGACGGTTTCCTTCTTGACGCGCAGCCCGGTGACGATCGCCGCGACCATGGCCGGCGACACCTCGCCGCGCATGATCTGCCGCATCAGCTCGATCATCTCGTCGTGGAAGATCTCGCGATGCTCGATCGTGCGCTGCAGCGCTTCTTGCGGGGTGATGGGCATGGAGGCGGTCCTGTCGAATGCAAAGCCCCTCTCTCCCTCGGGAGAAGGGTTGGGGCGAGGGTGCGGGCGAAGCGCGGCGTTGTGCTTCGCCCGCACCCTCACCCGCCCCTGTCGGGCACCCTCACCCGAGAGAGGGGAAACATCATGCGGCCCGCGCCGGCAGCGGCCGGTCGAGGAAATTGCGCAGCAGGTCGTGGCCGTGCTGCGTGAGGATCGACTCGGGATGGAACTGCACGCCCTCGATCGGCAGCGTCTTGTGGCGCAGGCCCATGATCTCGTCGATCGAGCCGGCGGCGCGCTCGGTCCACGCGGTGACCTCGAGGCAATCGGGCAGCGAGTCCTGCTCGACCACCAGCGAGTGGTAGCGCGTCGCCTCGAACGGATCGGGCAGGCCTGCGAACACGCCCGCGCCGCGATGGCGGATCGGCGAGGTCTTGCCGTGCATGATCGCGCTCGCGCGCACCACCCGGCCGCCGAACGCCTGGCCGAGCGCCTGCAGGCCGAGGCAGACGCCGAAGATCGGAATCGCGCCGCGCAGCTCGCGCAGCAGCGCCAGCGACACGCCGGCATCGTCCGGCGTGCCCGGCCCCGGCGAGATCACGATGCGCTCGGGCGCCAGCGCGCGGATCGCCGCGACGTCCAGCGCGTCGTTGCGCACCACCTTCACCTCCTGCCCCAGCTCGCCCAGGTACTGCACAAGGTTGAAGGTGAAGCTGTCGTAGTTGTCGATCATCAACAGCATGGGGATTCCCTGCGGATCGGCCCGCGGCGTGGCGCCGGCCGGGCCGCCATCGTAGCGAGCAACCAGCCACCGGGGCGGAAGGGATCCATTGTGCGGGACGACGCCTGCCGCCGCCAGCGTGACCGCGGCGGTCGGCGGCGCGGAGGCATGCCGCCTCCGCGCCCCGCGCTTCCTAGAACTTCGCGTTGAGCTTCAGCCAGGCGGTGCGCCCCGGTTCGTTGACGCGCACCGTGTTGGCGTAGCCGACCAGGCCGACCGGTGCCGCGTTGACGTGCTCGGCATAGGTGCGGTCGAACAGGTTGTCGATGCCGGCGCCGAGCGTCAGTGCGTTCGACAGGCGCACGCCGCCGTTCAGCGAGAACACGCCGAAGCCGCCGCTCGGGCCGAGGTCCTGGCCGACGATGTTGCCCTCGCCGACAGCGACGCGGCTCTGTGCTGTCGCGCCGCGCCACAGCGCGCCCAGCGACCACGTGCCGGTGTCGTAGGTCAGGCCGAGGCGCAGTTCCAGCGGCGGCATCTGCGGCAGCGGCCGGTGCTCGTCGCGGTTCTCGCCCCAGGTGTAGGCCAGCGTGGCGTCGGCCTTCCAACGCTCGGCGAAGGCATAGGCGACGCCGGCCTCGCCGCCGGCGATGCGCGCGGCGACGTTGCTGGCGTAACTCGGCGAACCCATGCCGCTGCCGTAGTGCAGCAGGATGAAGTCGTCGACCACGCCGGCGTAGCCGGACACCCAGGCCTCCAGCCGGCGGTCGCGGTAGCGCAGGCCGACGTCGAGCTGCGTGGTCTTCTCCGGGCGCGTGCCGAGGAAAGCGCCGAGCGACTTGTCGACGTGGCCGCCGAACAGCTCCCAGAAATCGGGGAAGCGCTCGACATGGCCGACGCCGGCGTAGAACGTCGCCGGCATCGCGGCGAAGTCGCGCTCGTAGCGCGCGAAGCCGGAACGCAGCAGCGCATCGCGGCTGGCCTCGACGGCGGGACCGTTCATGCCGGTGCGGAGGCCGTAGCCATGCGCGTAGGCGCGGTCGGCGCGCAGGCCGGAAACCAGGCGCTGCCGCGGCGCGAAGGTCCAGCGCAGTTCGCCGAACGCGCCGACCGTGCCCATGCGTGCGTCGCGCTGGCGCGGCTTCGCGCGGTAGTCGCCCAGCATGCTGCCCGGCGGGCCGCCGACGCGGCCGGTGTGCACGTTGCGCGCGCCGTCGATGCCGGCGGTCAGCGTCACCGCCTCGCCCCACGCGAACGTGCCGGCGACGCGGCCGCCGACGGTGCGGCGATCGACGTCGCTGGCCATCGCCATCGGCATCATGCTCGACGGGTCCGGATCGCGCAGCGTGTAGTTGTCCATCACGTGATCGGCGTAGTTGGTGTACGCCTTCGCCTCGAGCTTGGCGAACACCTCGCCGAGGTGCGTGCGCTCGAAGTCGAGGCCGAGGCTCTCGCGCAGGAACTGCACGCCGTCCATGCCGCTGAACGCGTACGCGGCCTTGCCGTCGCCCTTGCCGGCGGAAAGCTGCACACGGGTGTCGTCGTCCGGCGTCCAGCCGAGCGCGACGTCGCCGTTCCAGCGGTCGTAGCGCGAGTGCACGCGCTGGCCGTCGCCGTCCTCGTAGTCGTCGGCGTGCGTGTGGTTGCCGGTGGCGCCGAGGTAGAACGTCGGCGTGCCGGCGCGCACGTCGAAACTCTGGTCGTTGCGGCCCCAGGAACCGCCGAGCAGGCTGCCGTCGAACGACCAGGCCGGTTCGGTGTAGCGGTGGAAATCGTGTTCGAACAGCACCAGGCCGGCGGAATTGCCCGGCCCGTAGAGCACGGTTTCCGGGCCCTTGATCACGACCACGCGGTCGTACAGTTCGGGCGACAGATACGCGGTGGGCGGATCCATGCGCGACGGACAGCCGCCGGCGATCTGTCCGCCGTCGCTGAGGACGCTCAGGCGCGAGCCGGCCATGCCGCGCAGGATCGGATCGCCGTTGCTGCCGCCCTTGCGGATCACGGAGAAGCCGGGGATGGTCTTGAGGAAATCGGCGCCGTCGCTGGCCGGCACCGGCTGGCGCGGCGCCTTCGGATCGGTCACCACGGTCAGCGGATCGGTCTGCATCGGCGCGGTGACGACGATGGGTTGCAGGTTCTGCACCGACAGCGCGTCGGCGTGCGCGACAGCGCCGAGCGCCAGCGCGATGCAGGTGGCGAGAGGGCGCACGCGCGCGCGCCCGTTGCTTGCGGGAGTCTTCATGGACGGTACTCGAGGGTTCGCAACGCCACGCCCGGTGCTGGCGCACCGCGGCGGGATCGACGTGGATCAGGCGTCGGCGAACGTCGGCGGACCGCGCGGGCGCGCCGCCAGCGGCGAGTGCGCGGGAACGCGGCCGAGATCGCGCCGCGCGGCGACGAAGCGCGGCGGCGCGGGAATCGGCAGGAACGGCGTGACCGCCGCGACCAGCAGCGGGCTGTGCACGAACAGGCTGCAGTAGCCGCACTTGTCCAGTGGCGTGTGCGGGTCGGGCGCCGGCGCGGGATGCGCGCCCGGATGGTGCATGTCGCAGCCCGCCATCGCAGCGGGCACCATCGCCGCACCCGGCAGCAGTCGCGACACCACCGGCGCGCCGGCGGTCAACGCGATGGCGATGAAGGCCAGCCAGGCAACGACGCGACGATGGCGGAACGAACGAATCAAGCGCGGTCCCTGGGTGCGGCCGCGCGCAACCGGCGCGGCAAACAGTGGAATCATCGCATGCGTCGGCGTGCAGGGTCAGCGGCGAAGTGTCGCGGCATCCTGCGCGCCAGTCAGCCCACACCGGCAGATCGAACGGCCCAGTTCAGCGTTGGCGCTGAATCGCAGCCGCCTGCTGGCCTCAGCGCCGCCACCACCTCAGGCGGTGACTGGCGTGGTCCCAATAGAGGTGGATGCTGTCGCATACACCATCTTCCAGGACGAGGCCATGAGGTCCGGCGATGCGCCGAAAGCCGGGGAGCACGGGAATTTCTTCCTCGCCCGGTTCGTAGGTTGTGTCTTCCGCGCGCAGTGCAACCGCGGCGTCGCAGACCGCATCCTGTCGTCCCGCATCGACCGGAAATCGCAGTATTGTCGCCCGCGAGAACTTCGTCAGTGGACCCTTGGCATAAGCCGCAACGACTTCTGTCGCGGACCTGCCAAGCAGCGCGAAATCCGTCGCGCCGTCTGCATCGAGATCCACCCTCACCGCATGTTGGTCCCATTGATAGCGCTGTGCAGCCGGCGCGGATTGCGAGAGCACCGCCTCCGGTACGGCGCCGGTGGCTGCAGATGTCGATGCTGCCTGGACGGACAGTGCAGCAAAGGCGAACGCACTCAGCACCATTTCAAAGTCCCTGCGCCGCCTTCGCCACCGCGCGGAACAACGCGCGACCCTTGTTCATCGTCTCCTCCCACTCCTTGGCGGGGTCGGAGTCGTGGACGATGCCGGCGCCGGCCTGCACGTGCAGGCGGCCGTCCTGGATCACCGCGGTGCGGATGGCGATGGCCATGTCGGCGTCGCCCCACCAGCCCATCCAGCCGACCGCGCCGGAATAGATGTTGCGCTTGACCGGCTCCAGCGCCTGGATGATCTCCAGCGCGCGCACCTTGGGCGCGCCGGACAGCGTACCGGCGGGGAACGCCGCCTTCAGCACGTCCATGTAGCTCAGACCCTCGCGCAGCCTGCCTTCGACGTGCGAGACGATGTGCATCACGTGCGAGTAGCGCTCGATGCTGAAGGCCTCGCTGACCTCGACCGTGCCGGTGGCGGCGACGCGGCCGACGTCGTTGCGGCCGAGGTCGATCAGCATCAGGTGCTCGGCGCGCTCCTTCGGATCGGCCAGCAGCTCGCGTTCCAGCGCCTGGTCTTCCTCGACGGTGCGGCCGCGCGGGCGCGTGCCGGCCAGCGGGCGCAGCGCGACGCGCCCGTCCTTCAGGCGCACCAGCGTCTCCGGCGAGGCGCCGACCACCTGCGTGCGGCCGAGATCGAGGAAGAACATGTACGGCGACGGATTCAGCGCGCGCAGCGCGCGGTAGACGTCCACCGGCCGCGCACGGAACGGCACGCTCATGCGCTGCGACAGCACCACCTGGAAGATGTCGCCGGCGCGGATGTGCTCCTGCGCGTGGCGCACCGCCGCCTCGAAGCCCTCGCGGGTGAAGCCGGAGACGAAGTCGGCTTCGTCGAGCGTGTCCGGAGCGAGCGTCTCCGGATACGCGGAACCCGATTTGCGCAGGCGGAACGCCAGCGCGTCGAGGCGCCGGCACGCCTGGGCGTAGGCCTGCGGCTCGGCGGCGTCGGCGTGCACGATCAGGTACAGCCGGCCCTTCTGGTTGTCGAAGACGGCCAGCTCCTCGGCCAGCATCAGCAGCGCGTCGTCGGTGCCGAGCTGGTCGGGCGCGTTCCAGCCGGCCAGGCGCGGCTCGATCAGGCCGACGCACTCGTAGCCGAAGTAGCCGACCAGGCCGCCGGTGAACGCCGGCAACTGCGGCAGCCGCGGCACGCGGTAGCTCGCGCGGATCTTCTCGAACTCGCCGAGCGGATCGGCCAGTTCGCGCGTCTCCACGACCTCGCCCAGCTCCTCGACGGTCAGCGTGTGCCCGCGCAGCCGGTACACGCGCCGCGCCGGCAGGCCGATGATCGAGTAGCGCCCCCAGGTCTCCCCGCCCGCCACCGATTCCAGCAGGAAGGTGTACGGACCGTCGGCCAGCTTGAGGTAGACCGACAGCGGCGTATCGAGGTCGGACAGCACCTCGCGCACGACGGGAATGCGCGTATGCCCTTCACGGGCGAGCGCGGCGAATTCGTCCTGGGTGATCACGGCGGCAGGGAATCAGGGTGGGGGCGGAAAGCTTCCACCTTAGCAGGGCGGGGAGCAGCGTGACAGGCGCAAAAGAGATGGACTCATCGGCCGCGGGTGTCCGCTGCGATCGCGCCCGAGCGCGCGATATGCCGTCGGAACCTGACAACGCCAACTGACGCGCCCATTCATGGGTGCACACAATGCGCTCTGATCACGGATTCACATCCCGGATTTTGCGAACCAGGGCACCTCGGCCGAAAAGGGCCAGTGGCGCCACAGATTGACAGCACTTCGACGTACCCTTGGCTCCTCACCGAGAGCCATTTCGAGTGTAGGCGATGCCAGGAAGGGGACCATGGCGAAGTGGAGAGCACTGCTGACTGAAGCATACGGCCGGTTTCATGACGTCATTGAGAGAAGCCAAGCCAATGGGCCTGGCTTGACGCCCTATGACATGGTGAAGCGGGTTGAGGCAATCACAGGCACGTTCCCTTGGTCTTGGGGAGTGCCAAGCGAAATCCAAGAATCCATCAACATCACGAACGCATGGGGCAGCCGGCTACACGAATGGGGAGCCTGGAACAGTGTGCTGGAAGGCTACGACAAGGATGATGACAAGTGGGAGATCGTCAACCACTTCGTTGAGCCTGTCGCGTTCTACTGCATGCTGCAGCCAAGCAGCTTTGCAGATCGCTTGATCATCGTTGCCGAAACCGCGCTGCATCAAGCGAACCTGCGCACGTTCCCAAACGAACCAGATCATTTGGAGCAGGACAATCTCAAGCCGGGGGCCGCGTTCAGACGGTGTGACCGGAAGCGGCAATTGGATCGACTCGGCAGCCGCTGGTCAGCCTACAAACCGTTCCGGCAAGCATTGGATGACGTGAATGATGCGAGCTATCGGGAAGTCAGTCGCAACTTCCGGAACCTGTGTGCGCACTCGTTTGCACCCAGGTTCATGTTTGGGCACATCACTCGTGCCATGCGTTCCTTCGGGCCGCGGGTCGAAATCGTCGCACAACCAGATGGGACCTGCGTTGAGATCGATCACCCGACTAAGAAGGCAGTCCGATACACGATGATCCAACTCTCGCCGCTATCGTTGGTAAGTGCGCGCGGCACCAATCTGGGTGAGTACCAAAAGGCCAGACAGGCCCTGGACAAGTTTTTCGATCTTGTTGACCAGCTATGTGCGCGCCTAGGAGAGCCACTGACGCCTGGTGCCACAGAACCCTAGACGCAAATTATTCCGACCTTTCTCCGTAGCAGACGTTTGACCCCGAAACATCCGCATCGGGTCGAAAGCGACCGGCTACAAATGGAGTTCACACCATCCGCTGCCGCGCCATCCCTCGCAGCAGCAGCGTGAAGGCGACGCCGCTGCCGTCTTCGAGATTGCGCGCCTCGGCGCGGCCGTTATGCAGTTCGGCGACCAGGCGCACGACGTAGAGGCCGAGGCCGAGGTGCGGCGCGGCGGCGCGCGAGGTGGCGTCGCGCAGGCTGACCAGCGAGTCGAACAGGCGGCCGTGCATGGCCGCCGGCAGCGGCGGGCCGCGGTTGGCGACTTCGATGGCGGCGCCGTCGGGCAGCGCGCGCAGGCTGAGGCGGATCCAGCCGTCTTCCGGCGTGAAGGACAGCGCGTTGTCGAACAGCTTGTCCAGCGCCTGCGCGATCAGCTCGGGCGCGCCGTGCAGCGGCAACGGCGACTCCGGCAGCACGCATTCGACGCGGCGCGGCGCGGCCAGGCCGCGGTAGGCCTCGGCGCAGCCGCGCACCACCTGCGCCAAGTCGAAGTCCTCGCCTTCGGCGCCGGCGATGGCGCGCTCCATGCGGCTCGATTCGCTCATCGCGCGCACGATCGCGCCGAGGCGCGCGGCGCCGTCGCGGGCGCGCGCGAGATAGGGTTGCGCCTCGGCCGGCAGCGCGGCGTGTTCGAGGTTGTCGAGCGAGGACTTCACGATCGCCAACGGCGTGTTGAGTTCGTGCGACAGCTTGGACGCCAGCGTGCGCAGATAGTCGGTATAGGCGCCGACCGCGTCGGTGAGGCGCGCGAAGCTGCGCGCGAGATCGCCCAGTTCGTCGGCGGCGTCGGCCTGCGGGAAGGCGCCGTCGAAGCGGCCTTCGCGGCGCACCGCCAGTTCGGCGGCGTCGCGCAATCGGGCGATGCGCAGCGACAGCCAGGTGGCGAAGGCGAACAGCAGGCCGCCGGCGACCACGAGGCCGGCGAAGCTCGCCAGCAGCAGGCCGAGCAGCGCGCGATTGGCCAGCAGCGGCACGCTGCGGCTGGCCTGCTCGAGCAGCAGCGCGCCGCGCGTCTCGCCGTGGTCGAGCAGCGGCACCGCCACCGCCAGCACCACGCTGCCGGGTTCGGTGCCGGCGCGCCAGCTCGCCGCCGGCACGCCGGACAGCGCCTGCCACGCCTCCGGCGCGTCGACGCGCGGCGTGTCCTGCGACAGCGCCTGCGAGCCGCTCAACACCGGTGCGATCAGGCCGCGGTAGACCAGCGCCGACAGCCACGCCGGCGTGCCGCGCACCGCGTCGCGCACGGCCAGCGATCCGTGCTCGGCCAGCAGCCAGCCTTCGGCGCTGACGAGGCGCGCGCGCGTGACGTCCGGCGCGAGCTGCGCGAGTTCGCGCGCCAGCGATGCCGAATACGCCAGCAGCGGGCGCGGCTCGACATCGGCGACGAGGCGATCCGGCGCGTCGGCGTCGTAGGCGTTCAGCGCGAGGCGGTCCGGCATCTGCGCGCGCGCGATGCGCAGCTCGATGCGGTAGCCGCTGCCGTCGTCCTGCCATTCGCCGTCCAGCGGATCGGGCAGGCCGGCCGCCGGCGGATCGAGCGGACGCGCGCGGAACGCGCCGGGCGCGGTGCTGGCGATCAGGTAGCGCTGCTGCGCGGCGCCGCGGCGCAGGGTCAGCACGAGGTGGTCGGCCTGCAGCGCGACAGGATCGTCGGCGTCGCGGCGATTACGCGTCGCGTCCTGCACCTCGGCGTAGAGGTACAGCCATGCGTCGTCCTCGGCGAGCAGCAGGCGCAGCCCGCGCCCGGGCTGCTGCACCCACGGCGTCAGCGGCGCCCAGTCGTCGCCATAGCCGTCGACGACGATCGGCTGCACGACGCGCTGCACGTACCACGCAGCACCGGGCGCCGGCAGCGCCGCATCGGCGACAGTCAACGCCCGCGCGACCGCACGCGCCGAAGCGATCAGCGCCTGCTCCTGGCTGTGCCGCAGCATCTGCTCCATCTGCCGCACGTACAGCAGGCCCACCGCCGGCAGCACCAGCGTGGACAGCGCGACCAGCAGCAGCTTGCGGCGGAGGGTCATGGGTGGCGGGACGAGGAAGACGAGAGACGGGAGACCAGGGACAGGAAGTGCCCAGGGCCCGTCATGCCGGCGAAAGCCGGTATCCAGCGACTGCCGCCGAGGTCCCTCCTGTCCGAAGGCTGGATGTGCTGCGCACCGGTACCCTACTGGATTCCTGCGTTCGCCGGAATGACGGGGAAGGACGCGCGGGCACCTCGGCATACATGCGTGCGCGGGTTACCTCATGGTGCCTGCGTACGCGGGGCGCTTCGACGTGCATGCGCGCGGGCCTTTCCGCGTCAGCCGATGTGGTTTCTCTCCCTCTCCCCGGCGGGGAGAGGGTTGGGGTGAGAAGGTGCCGTCCGCAGGACGGCTGTGCTCTGCGCCCGGTGGTAAAGAGCACGCGCTGCGCGCGTCCCCCTCACCCTGCCCTCTCCCCGCTGGGGAGAGGGGAACAAGCGGCAGCGAGGGGGTCCATGACGCGGCGAGGCGCACTGCAACGGCACGTTTGCCGCGGACGATCTCTTTCCCTACTCCCTACTCCCTACTCCCTACTCCCTACTCCCTACTCCCATCTCCCGTCTCACGGCTTCCAGCGATAGCCCACGCCGTGCACCGTCTCGATCGCGTCGAAGTCCGGCGCGACGGCGACGAATTTCTTGCGGATGCGCTTGATGTGCGAGGTGATGGTGGCGTCGTCGACGACCAGCTCGGCTTCGCGCATCAACTGGTCGCGGTTCTTCACGTGGCCGGGGAAGCGCACCAGCGTGTGCACCATCCAGAATTCGGTGACGGTGAGCGGGATCTCCGCGCCGTTCCAGGTGACGCGCATGCGCTCGGCCTCGAGCTTGAGCGGGCCGTGCTCGATCACCGTTTCGCTGGACGCCGGCGCCTTCAGCGACTCGATGCGGCGGAACAGCGCGCCGATGCGCGCGGCGAGCTGGTGCAGGCTGGTGTCCTTGCTGAGGTAGTCGTCGGCGCCGAGGCGCAGGCCGGAGATCACGTCGAAGTCGGAATCGCGCGCGGTGAGGAAGATGATCGGCAATGTCGCCGACTTGGCGCGCAGCTCGCGGCACAGGTCGAAGCCGCCCTCCGGCTCGTCGCCCAGGCCGATGTCGATGATCACCAGCTCCGGCAGGCGCGTGGCGAACGCATCCGACGCCTCGCGCCGCGAGGCGTAGCCGCGCACCTCGTAGCCGAAGCGCGACAGCGCCTCGACGTAGTTGGCGCGGATCAAGGGTTCGTCTTCGACGATGGCGATGCTTCTGCCCATGGGACCTTCCTGGCGAGGAACGGGATCGGCGCTGCGGCGCGGACGTCGCGCCCTCGATGCACGGGCGCGGCGTCAGCGTGCAGTGCGCCACGTCACGGCGCAAGCGGCTGGCGCGCAATGCCCGCGTTTCGCCAGATCGCGTCGCCATGCTGCCCCGGACGCCGCCGCGCCGCGCCGCACGGCGGCGCTGCAATGGCATCGTCCCTCCTTGCCGTGGAGACGACCGTGGACACCCGTACGACCGACGCCAATACCGATCTCGCCCGCACCTTCGAACCGCTGCGGGTCGCCGTGGCCCTGGGCGCGCTGCTGCTGGGCGTGCTGGTTTCGCTGCGCTGAGGGCACGCCGATGGACGCGCAGCGCTTCCCCGACGACGACGGCCTCGAACGCTGGATGGATGCGGCGGACGCGGACCACGCGACTCCGGCGCCGGCGCAGGACGCGCCCGATCCGGACTGGCAACCCTGCTGAGCTTCCCCGTCGAGCTTCGGCCGGCGCGGCGACCCCGCGCCGGCCGCTTTCTTCGCGCTCAGGCCGACGCCACCGCGCCCTTCATCGCCGCGACCACCGCGCGGTAGTCCGGCGTGCCGAAGATCGCCGAGCCGGACACGAAGGTGTCGGCGCCGGCACGCGCGATCTCGGCGATGTTGTCGGGCTTGACGCCGCCGTCGACTTCGAGACGGATCGCGCGGCCGCTGCGATCGATGATCTCGCGCGCGCGGCGCAGCTTGTCCAGCGCGGCCGGGATGAAGCTCTGCCCGCCGAAGCCGGGGTTGACCGACATGATCAGCACCAGGTCGATCTTGTCGAGCACGTGGTCGAGATAGGTCAGCGGCGTCGCCGGGTTGAACGCCAGGCCGGCCTGGCAGCCGGAGGCCTTGATCAACTGCAGCGTGCGGTCGACGTGCTCGCTGCCTTCGGGGTGGAAGCTGATCAGCGTGGCGCCGGCCTTGGCGAAGTCCGGCACGATGCGGTCGACCGGCTTCACCATCAGGTGCACGTCGATCGGCGCGGACACGCCGTGCTTGCGCAGCGCTGCGCACACCAGCGGGCCGATGGTGAGGTTCGGCACGTAGTGGTTGTCCATCACGTCGAAGTGCACCCAGTCGGCGCCGGCGGCGAGCACGCTGTCGACCTCCTCGCCCAGCCGCGCGAAGTCGGCGGAGAGGATGGAAGGGGCGATCACGCAGGTCTGCTTGGCCATCGTTGTCCTTCGGCGGGGCGTCAGGTGAAGCCGCGCTCGGATTGTATGCGCTCGTAGGCGGCGTTGATCTCGCTGGCGCGCCGCTCGGCGCGGCGGCGCATGTCCTCGGGCAGGTTGCCGAGGCGATCGGGATGGTGCTCGCCGATCAGCTTGCGGTAGGCGCGCTTGATCGCGCGCGCGTCGGCGCCGCGCGGCACGCCGAGCACCGCGTAGGGATCGGGGCCGTCGGGCCGGCGCCGCGGCGGCACGTAGCCGCCGCGGTCCGCGCCGGCGCCGTGCGGCGTCCAGGCGTAGCCCTTCATCGCCATCATCGCCACCAGGTCCATCTCGGTCACGCCCAGCGACCACGCCAGCCGGCGCAGGATCTTCAGCTTCCCGGCGCTGACGCCGTTCTCGGCGAGCACGGTTTCGACGACCATGTCGATCACCGGGAAGGCGTGATCGCGGCGCCCGCCGCACCAATGCTTCAGCTCGCCGATGGCGAGGCCGACGTCGAAGCCGGGCTGCTTGCCGGCGTTGAAGCGCGCGATCGCGCGCTGGCGCAGTGCGGCGTCGAGTCCGAGCCGCGTCATCAGCCGCTCGGCGACGGCGATCTCCGCTTCCGATACGCGCCCGTCCGCCTTCGCCACCGCGCCGAGCAGGGCGAACAGCGGATCGACGTAGCCCTGCACGTCGGCGTGCGGGTGCGGCTTGAGCATGCCCGCATCGACCATGTGGCCGATCGCCGCGAACAGCAGCGCCAGTAGCGGGTTGCGGAACAGCAGCAGGCCGATGGCCGCGCCGATCAGTTTGCCGGCGTATTTCATCGCGCTCCCGCCGCGCAGGGCGCGAGGCCGGCATACCAGTGCGCGAGCTGTTCCAGGTCGGCGTCGCTCAGCGGGCCGAGCGCGGCGCGCATCGCCGGCACGTCGCGCTGGCCGGCCTTGTAGGCGCGCATCGCCTTCAGCAGGTAGTCGAAGCGCTGTCCGGCCAGGTTCGGCGCCTCCGCCACGCGGGCGCGGCCGTCTTCGCCGTGGCAGGCGGCGCACAGGCCGAGGCGGGCGGGCTTGGCGCCGGTTTGCGCCGCGGCGGGAAACGCGGCGGCGGTCAGCGCGGCCAGCAGGAGCAGACGTGTCATCGCGGACCCGGGCGGAAAGTCGCGGCGGATTCTACCAGCGCGGCCGACGCGGCCGGTCGAGTCGCTACAATAGCCGCCCTCTCCATCCGTCGCGGAGCGCGCCGTGCCCACCGTCCTGCACCAGTCGAACCTGCCCGGCCTCGAGCTGATCCATCGCGGCAAGGTGCGCGACGTCTACGCGCTGCCCGGCAACCGCCTGCTGATCGTCGCCACCGATCGCCTGTCCGCGTTCGACGTGGTGCTGCCCGACCCGATCCCGGGCAAGGGCGAGATGCTCTGCCAGATCTCCAATTTCTGGTTCGGCAAGACCGCGCACATCATCCCCAACCACCTCACCGGCACGCCGGTGGCCGGAGTGCTGCCGCCGGGCACCGACGTCAGGCTGTACGCGAAGCGCGCGGTGGTGACCAGGCGCCTGAAGCCGGTGCCGATCGAGGCGATCGCGCGCGGCTACCTGATCGGCTCCGGCTGGAAGGACTACCAGGCCACCGGCAGGCTGTGCGGCATCGCGCTGCCGAAGGGCCTGCGCCAGGCCGAGAAGCTGCCCGAGCCGATCTTCACGCCGTCGACCAAGGCCGCGGCCGGCACGCACGACGAGAACATCGGCTTCGACCAGGTGGTGGCGACGATCGGCGCCGACCTCGCCGGGCAGGTGCGCGCGGCGACGCTGGCGATCTACACCTGGGCGGCCGCCTACGCCGCCGAGCGCGGCATCATCATCGCCGACACCAAATTCGAGTTCGGCACCGACGAGCACGGCAAGCTGTACGTGATGGACGAGATGCTGACGCCGGACTCCTCGCGCTTCTGGCCGGCCGACCAGTACCGCGTCGGTATCAGCCCGCCGAGCTACGACAAGCAGTACGTGCGCGACTATCTCGAGACGCTGGACTGGAACAAGACCGCCCCCGGCCCGAAGCTGCCGCGCGAGGTGATCGAAGGCACCGCCGCCAAGTACGCCGAGGCGCTGAAGCGGCTGGCCGGGATCACGCTCGACTGAAGCGCCGGCGCGTCCGCTGCAACCCCCACGCCGGACCGTAGGGTGGGCCTTGGCCCACCATCGCAACGCGATCGAACGAAGAATGGTGGGCCAAGGCCCACCCTGCAGTTTCCCCCCTGTTTGAGGCGCCGGCGCGGCGCTAGCTGTGATCTCTCAGTAGGTTGTTCACCCGGGGCGAACCCGGGATTCTGGCGGTGCGACCCATTCAGCACCCACAGGAGCCCCGGATGAACCTGCATAAACATGCCCGTCTTACGCCGCGAG
>NZ_JBDKSX010000099.1:0-3428 GCF_039680435.1 Mizugakiibacter sp.
GCCGCGCGCACGCTGACCTCGGCGCTGTCGACGCCGACCGTGCCGCCGTCCGCGCGGGTGACGCGCAGCGCGCCGCGCGCGTCGATGCCGGCGCCGACGCCGTCGAACGCACCCTGCGCGCCGCTGACGCGCAGCGCGCGACCGCGCAGCAGATCATGGCGCACGTAGTCCTCGGCGAACGCGGCGAAGCCTTCGGCGGCGAAGCGATCCAGCGCCTCGACCAGCCGCGCGACCAGCCGCGCGACGAACGCGTTGCGTCCGGGCGGCGCGCCGCCGGCCAGCGTCGCCAGGTCGGTGACCGGCTGCCCGGCCTGCGCGCGCAGCGCGGGCGGCAGGCGCAGGTTGACGCCGATGCCGATCACCGCGTGGCAGGGGCCGAGGAATTCGCCGCCGAGTTCGACCAGGATGCCGGCCAGCTTGCGGCCGTCGGCCAGCGCGTCGTTCGGCCACTTCAGGCCGACGCCGCCGATGCCGGCGTCGGCCAGCGCGCGCATCAGCGCAACACCGATCGCCAGCGACAGTCCGGACAGTGCGGCATAGCCCGCGTCGAAGCGCTTCAGGCAGGACAGATACAGGTTCAGCGCCGGCGGCGACAGCCAGGCGCGCCCGCGCCGACCGCGGCCGGCACTCTGCGTTTCGGCCAGCACGAACGAAAGATCGGGCGCGCCCCGCGCGGCGCGGCGCAGCAGTTCGCTGGAGGTGGAGTCGAGTTCCCAGTGCGCCTCCAGCGCACCCAGCCGCCACGCCGTCGCCGCCGGCAGCGCGGCGCGGATCGCCGTGGCGTCCAGCAGCTCGACCGCATGCGGCAGCGCGTAGCCGCGCCCGGCCTGCGCCTCGACCGGCAGCCCGCGCGCGCGCAGCGCCTCGATCTGCTTCCACACCGCCGCGCGGGTGACGCCGAGGCGCGCGGCCAGCGCCGCGCCCGAGACGGGCGCGCCGGCGGCGAGCAGTTCGACCAGCGCGCGCGGCTCCATCAGCCACTCCGCTTCAGCAGGCGCGGCAGCACGCGCGCGCGCTCGAAGCGGTGCTCGCGGCCGGCGCGCAGGCGCGCGAGGTTGCCGCGATGCGTCCACAGCAGCAGCAGCGCCGCGGCGACGCCGAACAGCGCGAACGCGTTGCGCAGCGGCGCCGGCGCCAGCAGCGCGGCCAGCGGCAACGCCAGGCCGGCGCAGATCGTGGCGAGCCCCACGTAACCGGTGGACAGCAACACCAGCAGCCACAGCGCCAGCAGCGGCGCCAGCGCGACCGGCAGCAGCACCGCGACGCCGCCGATCAGCGTCGCCGCGCCCTTGCCGCCGCGAAAACCGAACAACGCCGGATAGATGTGGCCGAGCGCGGCGGCGAACACGCAGGCCAGCGCCTGCACCGGCGTCGGCAGCGCGGACGCCGCGGGCCACAGCGCGAGGCCCAGCCACGCCGCCAGCGCGCCCTTGCCGACGTCGATCGCGGCCACGCCCAGCGCGAAGCGCCAGCCTTGCGTGCGCAGCGCATTGGTGCCGCCGGCGTTGCCGGAACCCTGGGTGCGGATGTCGACGCCGCGCAGGCGTCCCAGCAGCAGGCTGCCGGACAGCGAGCCGAGCAGGTAGGCGAGCAGCAGTTTGGCGAGCGTGAGCATGCGGCGAGTCTAGCCGTAATGCTTCGGGAAGTTGTTCGACGCAAGCGGGCCGCGGCCGGGCGCGCTTCGCGCCCGCGGCCGCCCCCGCTCCGCGCCGGAGGGGCAAGGGAACGCGCGCTTCGCGGGGATGCGGCCGGCCTGCGGACGGCCCCTCGCGCCACTCCTTCCCGCGGGGAGAGGGGGAGAAAAGCGGCGTGTCGGCGCCCGACGGTCAGCCTTCGCCGGCGGCGACGCCCACCACCAGCGTGCCCGGCCCGGCGTGCGCGCCGATCGCCGCGCCGACCTCGACGATCGCGGGTGTTTCCGCCAGCGCCAGCCGCTGCCGCAGCGATGCGGCGAGGCGTTCCGCCTCGGCGCGGTTGTCGCAGTGGCCGACCAGCACGCGCGGCGCGGCGCCGCGTTCGCGCTTCGCCAGCCACGCGGCGAAGCGCTCCGGCGCGCGCGCGCCGAACGCCGCGCCGGCGAAGCGCAGGCGGCCGTCGGCGCTCGCGCGCAGCAGCGGCGCCAGCTTCAGCCAGCGCGTCAGCGGCAGGCTCCAGGCCGGAAGGCGCCCGCCGCGCACGGCGTAGTCGAGCTCGCGCACCATGGCGTAGGTGCGCACGCGGCCGCGCTCGGCCTGCAGCGCGGCCAGCACCGCCGCCGCGTCCGCGCCGTCCGCCGCGCGCTCGGCCGCGAGCAGCGCGTACAGGCCCTGCCCGCACGAGGCGGTGGCCGAATCGAACAGGTGCACGCGTCCGCCGCATGCGCGCGCCGCGCTCTCCGCCGCCTGGAAGGTGCCGGACAGCGCGCGCGAAATGCCGACGTAGACCAGCTCGCGATGGTGGCTCAGCAGCACCTCGAACAGGCGCCGGAAGTCGCCCGGCGGCGGCTGCGAGGTGCGCGGCAGCTCCGGACTCGCGCGCATGCGCCGGTACAGCTCGGCGTTGCTCATCGCGACCTTGTCCAGGTAATCGCGCGCGCCCAGGCCGACCCGCACCGGCACCACGCCGATGCCGTAGCGCTCGATCGCCGCCTCGGGCAGGTCGGCGGCGGAATCGACCACCACGGCGACGCGCGCCGCCGCCGTCGCCGCGTGCTGCTGCGCGTGCATGTCGTCGGCCTTCTGCGCGCCGACCTCGCCGAACGCGGCGAGCGCGTCGTACAGCCGCTGCGGCGCATCGAGATGCATGTGCACGCGCAGCCGCGCCGGCGTGCCGGCCAGCACCAGGCTGCCGCCGTCCAGCGCGCGCAGCGCCGCCAGGATCGCCTCGCGCGGCAGCGCGTCGCCGCTGACGACGCATTCGACGCAGTAGCGGTGGCGGTCGTCGCCGGCCTCGGCGCGCGCGATCGCGCCGGCCTCGCCGACGTAGGCGGCGTCGGCGACGCGCACGCGGCGGCCCTCGCGCAGGAAGTCGGCGATGCCTTCGAGCAGCTCGACGAAGCCCTGCGCGCCGGCGTCCACCACGCCGGCGCGGCGCAGCGCCGGCAACTGCTGCGGCGTGCGCGACAGCGCCGCGCGCGCCGCTTCCAGCGCGTGGGCGAACGCCGCGCGCAGATCGTGGCGGCCGTCGGCCACGTGCTCGCGCAGCGCCTGCGCGAACGCGCCGATCACCGAAAGGATGGTGCCTTCGCGCGGCTCGGCCACGGCGCCGCGCGCCTGCTCGGCGCCCAGCGCCACCGCGCGCGCCAGCACCGGCGCGGTCAGCCGCGGCGCGTCGCCGGCGCCGGCGCCGACGCCGCACAGGAATTGTGCCAGGATCGCGCCGGAATTGCCGCGCGCACCGTCCACGGCAGCCGCGGCCGCCGCGCGCAGCAGGCCGGCCGCGCCGCGTGC
>NZ_JBDKSX010000100.1:0-26653 GCF_039680435.1 Mizugakiibacter sp.
GCGGTTTTACCGGCCGGCCGAGGTGGACCTGCTGATCGGCGATCCGGGCAAGGCGCGCGCCGAGCTGGGCTGGCAGGCGCAGACCACCCTCGAGCGGCTGTGCGCGTTGATGGTCGAAGCCGACCTCGAGCGGAACCGTCGTGGCTACGCCTGCTGACGCCGCCCGCCCGCGCCTGCTGCTGACCGGCAGCACCGGCTTCACCGGGCGCTACGTGCGCGCCGAGCTGGAGCGTGCCGGCTGGCACGTCACCGGCCTCGGCCATGCTGCGCAAGCGCCTGCGCAGGCGGATGCAGGCGAGCTGACCGTCGACCTGCTCGACCGCGACGCGGTGGCGCGCGCGGTGGCCGGGGTGCGGCCGGATGCGGTGATCCACCTCGCCGCGATCGCCTTCGTCGCGCACGGCGACGTCGACGCGATCTACCGCTGCAACGTGGTCGGCACGCGCCACCTGCTGGAGGCGCTGGCGGCGCTGCCGCGAGCACCGCGCGCGGTGATCCTGGCCAGCAGCGCCAACGTCTACGGCAACACCACGGTCGAACCGATCGACGAGGACACCCCACCGGCGCCGGCCAACGACTACGCGGTCAGCAAGCTGGCCATGGAATACATGGCGCGGCTGTGGTGCGGGCAGCTGCCGATCACCCTGGTGCGGCCGTTCAACTACACCGGCGTCGGCCAGTCGCCGCAGTTCCTGATCCCGAAGATCGTCGACCATTTCCGCCGCCGCGCGGACACCATCGAGCTGGGCAACCTGCAGGTCTGGCGCGAGTTCCAGGACGTGCGCGCGGTCGCCGAATGCTACCGGCGCCTGCTGGAGGCGTCGCCGCCGCCGGGCAGCGTGTTCAACCTCTGCAGCGGCCAGGCGTGGTCGCTGCAGGAAGTGCTGGCGATGATGGAGAGCATCGCCGGCTACCGCATCGCGGTGCGCGTCAACCCGGCGTTCGTGCGCGCCAACGAGGTGCGCCGCCTGGTCGGCAGCAACGCGCGCCTCGCCGGCGCGATCGGCGCGCTGCCTGCGATCCCGCTGCAGGAAACGCTGCGCTGGATGTACGCGGCGCCGGCCGCCTGAGCCGGCGCGATCGGCTCAGCCCAAGGCGGCGACGGCGGCGCCGATGCGCGCGCGGAATTCGCGGTCGTTGGCCTCGAACCAGGCGCGGGCGGCGGCGCCGATGCGATCCAGCTCGGCGTCGTCCATGCCGATCAGGCGCGCGACCGTGGCCTCCATCGAGGCTTCGTCGAAGAAATACGTGGTGGCGAGGTTCTGCGTGCCGGTGCGCGCGACGCCGACCAGCGCGCCGCGCCCGGGCGTGACCATCTCGTGCATCGGCGGCGCGTCCACCGTCACGGTGACCGCGCCGACGCCCATCGCCTCGACCAGGTAGTGGCCGAAGCCTTCGGTTTCCGACGGGCACAGGTGAAAGCGGTGCGCGTTCTGCAGGCGCTTCAGTTCGGCGTCGGAAAGATAGTCAACGCGGTGGTCGATGTTCGCCGCCGCCGGCCCCGGCTTCGCCGTGCGCGGGTTCTGCACCACGGTCAGGCGCGGCCATTCGGGGTGGCGCCGCCACAGCGCCAGCAGCGCCTCGGTGCCCTTGTTCTGGCTGCGCCCGGCGAGGTGGAAGAACGCGCGTTCGCGCGGCACGTCGCGGTCGAGCCGGTCCTCGCTGGTGAAGCCGACGTAGTCGACCGGCCTGCCCAGGCCTTCGAAGATCGGCACGGCGTGGCGGGTCAGCGCGAATACGCGGTCGACGCCGCCGAGCGCGGCGCGGTCGCTGCCGAGGAACCACTCGGGATGCGGCATCAGCACGTTGTGCCGCGCCAGCGGGAAATACTCGGGGCGCACGTGCTCGAGCATGAGGTTGACGTCGTAGCGTTGCATGTGCGCGCCGCGCAGGCGCCGCCAGGCGATGCGCGCGCGCACCAGCCGCGGCTGCAGGATCTTGCGCAGCTTGCCGCGGCGGATCGCGCTGACCTCGACGCGGTGGCCGCACGCGCGCAGCGCTTCGCCCAGCAGGCGCAGATTGCGGGTCAGGCCGAAGCCGTTGTCCCAGACGATCAGGTTGACGTTCATCGAATGCGGGGCGGCGGTCCCGGCAAGGGGCGGCTCCGCAGTGTAGCCGAGCGCGCGCTCAGCGCGGCACGGCGACGGCGTCGAGCAGCGCGCCGACGCGCGCGACGATCGCCTCGGCGAACTCAGCGCCGCGCGCCTTGGCCAGCGCGCGCTGGAATTCGGGCAGCAGCGCGGCCAGTTCGGCGGCGGCGTAGCTACGTTCCAGTTTCAGGGTCAGGGTGAAGCCGCGCAGGCCGAGCGCTGCGGCGGCGCTCTCGGTCATCAACTGCTTGGCGCGCAACACCTCGTCCGCCAGCGGCGTGTCCGCGTCCCCGCCGGCCGGCCCCGCCGGCGCGGCGCGCGCCTGCACCAGGCCCTCGGCGACCAGGCGTATCAGGGTGGGGTCGAAGTCGGTGAAGGCACGGAAACTCTCGCGCAGTTCGCCCACCGTCTGCACCCCGTTGACCGCGATCAGCAGGGTGCGCGCGTGCGGCGGCAGGCCGCGCCGGCGCTCGCCCACCTCGCGCTGCCCCGCCTCGGTCTTGACCGGAATCTCGTGCTCCCGCATGACGTCCCCCGTCGGCTGACGCTAACGGATCGCCCACGGCAAAAAACGGACCTGCGTCGCTATTCCATGTCGGGGTTCCGGCCCCGCCCGCCCCACGTGCCGGCAATGCGACACGTCACGCGGCTCGACCCTCATCTGGGCGAAGGCGCCACGCCGCGGCAGCGGCCCGGCCACGGCGGGGACCGGCCGCCATTGCCGCAAGCCCTCGTGTCGACGGTGGCCGCGACTCATGGCGTGTTGCGCGCCGGAGCGAACTCGCGCAGGCTTGCGCGCGCAACGCGATCCGGGAAGCGCAAGACCTGCAGAATCCGCAACGACGATGAGTGCACCACCCCTGATCATTCGTTGCGGCGCCTTCGGCGACATGGTGCTGCTGACGCCGTTGATCCGCCTGCTGGCCGCGCGCTATGGCGCCCCGGTGGATCTGATCACCTCCGGCGCGTGGACCCTGCCGCTGCTGCGCGGGATGCCCGAACTCGGGCACGTCCAAATCCTGACCAGCCGCAACACGCCCTATCCGCTGTGCCCGAGCCAGTGGGCCGTGGTGCGCTGGCTGAAGGCGCGCGGCCACGGTCCGGTGTATCTGTGCGATGCCGGCGGGAAGATCCGCAGTCTGATCGCGCGCGCGGGGGTGGACGCCGACGACATCGTCGATGGACTCACGCGCGCCGATCCGGGCGCCGGCGATATCCTCTGGCCCGATCTGTGGATCGATGTCGGCATGCGCGATCCGGCGCGTCGCGCCGCGACGCGGCCGATCGGCGACCCGGCGCGATATCGCCTGCCGACGCTTCCGGTCGACGCCGAGCAGCGCGCTGCGATCCAGCGCTGGCGGCAACGGGAGGGGATCGCCGGCCCGTTGATCCTGTTCCAGCCCGGCAACAAGCGCACCCACAAGCGGGGCAAGTTGGGCACCCTGAGCCAGAACAAGTTCTGGCCCGCCGAACGCTGGGCACAAGTTGCGCGCGCCGTGCTCGATGCCTGCCCCGATGGCCGCGTCGTGCTGTGCGGCTCGCCCGCGGAATACGCGGTGCTCGAAGACATCCGCCGCCTCTGTGCGGATCGGCGCGTGCTCAATCTCGCGCGGGAATTGCCGGTCGCACGACTGGTCGCGCTGCTGGAGCAGGCCCACAGCATGGTATCGGTGGATACCGGTCCGGCGCATGCGGCCGCGGCACTGGGTTGCCCGCTGGTGGTGCTGTTCGGTGCGGCACCGGTCGCGTTATGGCGACCGATCGGGCCTGCCGCCGTGCGCGTGCTCGGCGGCGAGCGCGGCAGCGCGGGCCGCGTCGAAGACATCGCTGCAAAAACGGCTATCGAGGCGTGGCGCGCCCTGGGAAATCCCTGAACAACGGCCGGCGCGCACCCCCGGAGATCCCGCCGGCACGCGCCGCGCCCTCGCGGCACACCGATCGCGCGGCCAGCGGAAAACGGCCGGGCCACGGCGTGCCGGATTTTCCGGACCGTCCTAGCGCCGCGCCGGCACCGGGCAACGCCAGCCGGGATCCGGCGGCAGCAACACCCACTCGCGCCGGTTGCCGAGGCCGAGATCGATCGCATCGGCCCGCGGCGGACATGCGGCGAGCGCCGCGGCCTGCACCAATAGCCAGCGCTGCGGCGCCTGCGCCTGCCAGATCAGCGCATCCTGCAACTGCGCGGACGGATCGCGGCTGAAGCCGAACGTCTGCGCCGGGCGATCCGCCTGCAGCAACTGCTGCTCGCGCCAGCCGACCAGGCCCAAGCCGGCATCCGCGCCAATGCGCTCGCCTACCGCGCGCATCAGGCCGCGCCCTGAACTCGAATCGTTCAATGCCGGCATGATGCCGATGCCGACGCAGATCCAGAACAGGCCGAGCGTCGCGCTCGCCGCCAGCAACGGCCGCCCCGGGCGCGCGATGACGCAAGCCAGCAGCGCAGCCGCGCCGAACCCGGCCAACCAGATCCAGACCGCGGCCGCCGTCAGGCCGACGTCGCGCGCGGCCAGCAGCCGCTGCCCCCATTGCGGGTCGATCCACCAGGCGCGCAGCCCCACGGCGAGGGCCGCGGTCGCGAACGCCGCGCACAGCGCCCACAGCAAGCGCCCTGGCCAGCGATGCTGCACGAGGATGTCCGTAATCAATGGCGCCGCCGCCAGCGCCAGCATCGGCAGGCCGGGCAGGATATAGACCTCACGCTTGCCGGCGGACAAATTGAAGAAAACCAGCAACAGCACCACGAAGCCCAGAAGCAGTACGAAACGCGGATCGCCGTCGCGCAGCTTGCGCCACCACGCCGGCGCGAGCCAGGGCAGGAACAGGCTCAGCGGCAGCCATTGCAGCGCGATCACTTCGAGGTAGTACCAGGGCGGCTGCTGGTGATGCCACGCGGCCGCGTAGCGCTCGGCCGTCTGCTTGAACAGCAGGTTGTCCAGATACGCGCCGTAGGCTGCATCGTGGCTCGCATGCGCCACGATCAGCAGCGGCACCAGCCACAACGCCACGGTGAAGACGCACAGCGCCGGCGCCAGCAACCAGCGCCAGCCGCCCGCGTACGCCGCAAGGCCGGTTCCGGAACCTCCTGCCGTGGGAATGCGGTCGGCATGTGCCCGACGCAAACGCCATCGCCACCACAACCATGGCAATACCGTGAGGAAGGCGAGCACGCCGACGCCCTTGGTGATGACGCCCAATCCGGCCGCGACTCCGCCCAACGCCCACCGGCGCCAGTCGGGCCCCTGCAACAGGTGCCGCAACAAGCCGTAGTTGGCGAGGGTGATGAAGAACGTCACCGTCGGATCGATCTGCGCACGCTTGGCCTGGAACGTGAAGCCCACGGCGAACAGCGTCAGCCATGCCGCCAGCAAGCCGGCACGCCGGTCCCACAGGCGCCGGCCCAGGTCGTACACAAGCCACAGGGTGCCCAGGGTGGCCAGCAGCGAAGGCAGCAGGAAGGCGACGCGCCAATCGCGCACCAAGGTGAACGACAGCGCCTGCAGATCCATGAACAGCGGCGGCTTGTCCGCATACAGTTCGTTGCCGCGCCGCGGAATCAGCCAGTCGCCGCTTTCCACCATCTGCTTCGCCACCAGCGTGAAGCGCGGCTCGTCGGACGGCCACGGATCGCGCAGGCCGATGCCGGCGGCCAGCAGCACGAAGGCGAACAGGAAGAACAGCGCGACTTCGCGGCGGGCGACGCGCGCGGACGGCGTGGCGTTCATCGGCGGATCCGTGGCGTCAGGCGGAACGTTTGTCGAGGACGGCATAGTACATGCCGTCCAGCCCGTCATCGCCGGGCAGCAGTTGCCAGCCGGGGCCGTCGGCACGACCCGCCGGCAGCGCGGGCGTGACGGCGCATGCATCGGCGTGCGTTGCGAGGAAACCGTCGGTCACCGCGCGGTTCTCGGCACGCAGCAGCGAGCAGGTCGCATAGAGCAGCCGTCCGCCCGGCGCCAGCAGCGGCCACAGCGCGGCGAGCAGGCGCGCCTGACCGGCGGCCAGCGCGGGAATGTCGGCGGCGCGCCGATGCAATTTCACGTCGGGGCGGCGACGGATCACGCCGGTGGCCGAGCACGGCGCGTCGATCAGGATGCGCTCGAACGGGCGGCCGTCCCACCATGCGGGTGGATCGCCGGCGTCGCCCGCGCGCAGCTCGGCGGCGAGGCCGAGACGTTCGAGGTTCTGGCGCACGCGCGCCAGTCGCGCCGGCTCGCGTTCCAGCGCGAGCAGCTCGACATCCGCGCGCTCGAGCAGATGGCAGGCCTTGCCGCCGGGCGCGGCGCAGGCGTCCAGCACGCGCATGCCGGCGTGCGCATCGAGCAGGTCGGCGGCGAGCTGCGCGGCGCCGTCCTGCACCGCAAACGTGCCCTGCGCGAAGCCGGGCAGGCGCGCGACGTCGGTGCTCGCCTCCAGCACCAGCGCGTCGGCCAGCCAGGCGTGCGGCCGTACGGCGACGCCGGCCTCGCGCAACGCGTCGATCACGCCCTCGCGCGCGGCGCGACGGCGGTTGACGCGCAGCATCGGCGGCGCGGCGGCGTTGTTCGCGGCCAGCACGCGCTCGGCCTCGGCGGGCCAGTCCGCGCGCAGCGCGTCGATCAGCCAGGCCGGATGCGCGTGGCGCGTCGCCGCGTCGGCGTCGAGCGCGGCGAGGTGCGTCGCGCGCTCGCGCTGCCAGCGGCGCAGCACCGCGTTGACCAGGCCGGCGAAGCGCGGGCGCTTCAGCGCACGCGCCGCTTCCACCGAGGCGGCGACCGCCGCATACGGGGCGAGCCCCATCACCTCGAGCTGCACCAGGCCGAGCACCAGCAGCGCATGCAGCGCCGGCTCGCGCGTGCGCAGCGGCTGTTCCAGCAGCCGGTCCAGCGCGCGGTCGTAGCGCAGCCACCAGCGCGCACCCTCGGCGAGCAACGCCGTCAGCAACGCGCGGTCGCGCGGATCGGGCAGCCTGGGCGCGACGCGCTCGCCGACCTCGCGCAGCGAGGCGCCGCCGAGCGCGACCTCGGCCAATGCCTGCGCGGCCAGCGCGCGCGCGTCGCTCATCGCGCGCGCAGTTCCGGCCGCGCGTTGAGATAGTCGGCCGCGCGGATGCGGCGCCCACCCGCACGTTGCAGTTCGGTGATGCGCAGCACGCCGTCGCCGGTGGCGATGTCGAGGCCGTCCTTGCCGGCGGCCAGCAGCGTGCCGGGCGCGGCCGCGGCGCGCGCGGGCAGCGGCTGCGCGGCGAACACGCGCAGCCGCTCGCCGGCGATCTCCGCTTCCGCGACCGGCCACGGATCGAACGCGCGCACCTTGCGCGCCAGCGCGGCGGCCGGCTCGGCGAAATCCAGCCGCGCCTCGGCCTTGTCCAGCTTGTGCGCGTAGGTGACGCCGGCCTCGGGCTGCGGCGCCGGCGCAAGCGTCTCGCCGCGCCGCACGCGCGCCAGGCCTTCCGCCAGCGCTTCGGCGCCGAGCGCGGCGAGACGGTCGTGCAGGCTGCCGCCGGTGTCGTCGGACGCGATCGGCGTGCGCCGCTCGAGCAGCACCGGACCGGTGTCCAGGCCCGCCTCCATGCGCATCAGGCACACGCCGGTTTCACTGTCGCCGGCGAGGATGGCGCGCTGGATCGGCGCCGCGCCGCGCCAGCGCGGCAGCAGCGAGGCGTGCACGTTCCAGCAGCCCAGTGGCGGAATCGCCAGCACCGCACGCGGCAGGATCAGGCCGTAGGCGACCACCACCAGCAGGTCCGGCGCGTAGGCGCGCAGGCGCTGCTGCGCCTCGGCGGACTTCAGGCTCTCGGGCTGCTCGACCGGCAGACCGGCCGCCAGCGCCGCCTGCTTCACCGGGCTCGCCGCCAGACGGCGGCCGCGGCCGGCGGGGCGGTCGGGCTGGGTGTAGACGGCCACGACCTCCGCGCCGCCGGCGCGGCAGGCGGCGAGACAGGGCACGGCGAACTCCGGTGTTCCGGCGAACACCAGGCGCGGCGGGCGCGTCATCGGCTTACAGCGCAGCGGTGGCAGGCGCGGCAGACGCCGCCTGGCGGCGCTGCTTCTCGAGCTTCTTGCGCACCAGCTCGCGCTTCAGCGGCGAGAGGTAGTCGACGAACAGCTTGCCGATGAGGTGGTCCATCTCGTGCTGGATGCACACCGCCAGCAGCCCGCCGGCCTCGAGCGTGAACGACGCGCCGTGCACGTCCTGCGCTTCCACGCGGATGTGCTCGGCGCGCTCGACCTCGGCGAAGATGCCCGGTACCGACAGGCAGCCTTCCTGGTAGGTCTGGCTGCCCTCCTTGGCGAGGATCCGCGGATTCACCAGCACGTGCGGCGCGTTTTTCTCTTCCGAGACGTCCAGCACCAGCAGTTGCCTGTGCACGTCGACCTGGGTGGCCGCCAGGCCGACGCCCGGCGCGGCGTACATGGTTTCCAGCATGTTCTCGGCGAGGCGCGCCAGCGCCGGGCCGAAGTCGGTCACCGGCACCGCCTTGGTACGCAGGCGCGGATCGGGGAATTCGAGGATATTCAGCAGGGCCATGGTGTCACCTGAAATGCGGTCGGGTTGGCGAAACCCAACGGGACCCGCACCTATGATCGCGGAACGCCATTTTACGGTCGGCAGGCGCGCCACGCGAATTCGCGCAGGCGGTCACATCTGCGCGATTTCCACCCGTTAACAATTCGGATACACTCGCGAAAACCTCGGGGGATCGGGGGATTGCCCACCATGCTTAAGAAAGCGCTTGCGTTGCTGGCCGGCATCGGCCTGACCCTGACCCTGTACGCCGCGACCACGACGCTGCGTCCGGATCATCCGGACACCTACGTCGTCAAGAAGGGCGATACGCTCTGGGGCATTTCCGCCAGGTTCCTCACCAAACCGTGGTTGTGGCCCGAAATCTGGGACGTCAACCAGAAAGTGAGGAACCCGCACCTGATCTACCCCGGCGACGTGCTGGTGCTCGGCTATGCCGGCGGCAGGGCGCGCCTCGGCCTGCAGCCGCAGGCGCGTGCGCAAGCGACGGAAAACGCCGTGCCCGCGCTGCCGCTGTCCGCGATCAAGCCCTTCCTCAAGGACACCCGCGTGCTCGACCGCGACAGCCTCGTCAAGGCGCCGTACGTGGTCGGCTTCGAGGAAGACCAACTGCGCGGCACGCCCGGACGTTTCCTGTACGTGCGCGGCATCAGCGACGCGCAGCCGGGCCAGCGCTATGCGCTGGTGCGCCCGACCCACGTGTTCACCAGCTTCGACGGCAGCGGCAACTACCGCGACCAGATCGCCGACGAGCTCGACAGCAACGTCGAGATGTACACCGGTCCGTGGCACCAGGAGACGCTGCACGACGGCCACCTCGGCAAGGGCAAACCGCTCGGCTACGAGGTCACCGTGATCGGCACCGCCGAATACCTGCGCGGCGGCGATCCGGCCACCGTGCTGCTCAGCGACTCCACCATGGAGATCCGCAAGGGCGACCGCCTGATGCCGCTGGACAACACGCCCTACGACGCCGCGTTCTATCCGCACGCGCCGGCCAAGGTGCCCGACAACCTGCGCGTGATCGCCTTCAGCGACGCGATGGACGCGGTCGGCCCGCACCAGGTGGTCGCGCTGTCGGCCGGCAAGGACGAGGGCGTGGAGAACGGCCAGACCTACACCCTCGTCCACCCCGGCGACGACATCCACGACGACGTGATCTCCTCCAGCCAGCGGCGCTCGTTCGGCGAGCGCGTGACCCTGCCGGAGGAATTCATCGGCCACGCGATGGTGTTCCGCACCTTCGACCACGTCAGCTACGCGCTGGTGATGGACAGCATCAAGCCGGTGCACCTCGGCGATCCGGCGCGCATGCCGGAATAACCGCGCGGCTTTTCCCGACACGACGGCGCGGCCCCGGCCGCGCCGTCGCGTTTTCGGCGCCCGCTACACTGCCCGCATGCACGAACGAGACGACCAGCGCGCCTGGCTGACCCTGCTGCGCGCCCCCGGCGTGGGCGCGGCGACCCTGCGCGGCTGGCTGGCGCGGACGGGCGGCGACGCGGTCGCGGCACTGGCCGCGGCGGCGCGCCCGCGCGGCGAGCCGCGCCCCGACGCGCAGGCGCTGGCCTGGCTGACCGCCCCCGACGCCGCCCGCCTCGACGCCGACCTCGCCTGGCTGGCCGAACCCGGCCACCGCCTGCTGCGCTGCACCGATCCCGACTTCCCGCCGCAGCTCGCCGACACCGCGCAGGCGCCGGCCGCGCTGTTCGTTGCCGGCGACGCCGCGCTGCTGCTGCGCCCGCAGGTGGCGATCGTCGGCGCGCGCAGCGCCGACGCCGCCGGGCTGGCCACCGCGCGCAGCTTCGCGCGCGTGCTGGCCGCGGCCGGCTTCGTGGTGACCAGCGGCCTCGCCGAGGGCATCGACGGCGCCGCCCACGCGGGCGCGCTGGACGCCGGCGGCACCACCGTCGCGGTGATGGGCACCGGCCCCGACCTGGTCTACCCACGCACGCACCGCGCGCTGGCCGCGCGCATCGCCGCCGCCGGCGCGCTGGTCAGCGAGTTTCCGCCCGGCACCACCGCGCGGCCCGAGTTCTTCCCGCGCCGCAACCGGCTGATCGCGGGGCTGGCGCTGGGCACGCTGGTGGTGCAGGCCAGCCTGCGCTCGGGCTCGCTGATCACCGCGCGGCTGGCCGCCGAACAGGGCCGCGAGGTGTTCGCCGTGCCCGGTTCGATCCACAATCCGCTGGCGCGCGGCTGCCACCGGCTGATCCGCGAGGGCGCCAAGCTGGTCGAGACCGCGGAGGAAGTGGTCGAGGAGCTGGCGCCGCTGGCGCACAGTCTCGGCCTGGCCCTGGCGGCACGCCTGGCGGCCGCGGAACCGGGGACGGCCGCCGCGGCCCCCGCCTCCGGCGGCTGGCGCGACGATCCGGACTACGGACGCCTGCTCGACGCCCTCGGCCACGATCCGGCGGCGCTGGACGAACTGGTCATCCGCACCGGCCTCGCGCCCGCCGCGCTATCGTCCATGTTGTTGATGCTGGAGCTGGAAGGCGTGGTCGCCGGGCAGCCCGGCGGGCGCTACCAGCGGCTGCCGGACGGCGGCCGTGCTTGACAGCGCAAACGCCCCTGTGCCTCCACTAAATACGCGCGGGGCGGTTGCCCACCCCCGGCAAGCAAGGTCTGAACCACCGGTCGACGTGATGCCCGCCCGCGCGGGAACGGCCAAGCGTTCAGCGATCCCCTGACGGATATCCCATGGCGAAAAACCTGCTCATCGTCGAGTCGCCGGCCAAGGCCAAGACGATCAACAAATACCTCGGCAAGGACTTCCACGTGCTGGCGTCCTACGGCCACGTGCGCGACCTGGTGCCGAAGGAAGGCGCGGTCGACCCCGAGCACGGCTTCGCCATGAACTACGAGCTGATCGACCGCAACGTCAAGCACGTCGAGGCGATCGCCAAGGCGGCGCGCGCGGCGGACGCGATCTTCCTCGCCACCGACCTGGACCGCGAGGGCGAGGCGATCTCCTGGCACATCAGCGAGATCCTCAAGCAGCGCGGCCTGCTCGACGGCCGGCAGATGCACCGCGTGGTGTTCAGCGAGATCACGCCGCGCGCGATCCAGGAGGCGGTGGCGCATCCGCGCCAGCTCTCGCACGACCTGGTCGACGCGCAGCAGGCGCGGCGCGCGCTCGACTACCTGGTCGGCTTCAACCTGTCGCCGGTGCTGTGGCGCAAGGTGCAGCGCGGGCTGTCGGCCGGGCGCGTGCAGTCGCCGGCGCTGCGCATGATCGTCGAGCGCGAGGAGGAGATCGAGGCGTTCAAGCCGCGCGAATACTGGACGGTCGAGGCCGACCTGGCGCACCCGGACGGCGCCTTCCGCGCCAAGCTGACCCGCCTCGCCGGCAAGAAGTTCGAACAGTTCGACCTGACCGGCGCCGACGCCGCGCACGCCGCGCGCGACGCGCTGACCCGCGCCGCGCAGGGCCGCCTGGTGGTCAGCGAAGTCGGCAGCAAGGAGCGCAAGCGCCGCCCGGCGGCGCCGTTCACCACCTCGACCCTGCAGCAGGAGGCCGCGCGCAAGCTCGGCTTCTCGACCAGCCGCACCATGCGCATCGCGCAAGGCCTGTACGAGGGCGTGACGCTGGGCGCCGAAGGCTCGGTCGGCCTGATCAGCTACATGCGTACCGACGCCACCGCGCTGTCCGGCGAGGCGATCGCCGAGCTGCGCCAGCTGATCGCGCGCGACTTCGGCGCCAAGGCGCTGCCCGAGCAGCCGCAGATCTACAAGACCAAGTCGAAGAACGCGCAGGAGGCACACGAGGCGATCCGCCCGACCTCGGCGCTGCGCACGCCGGCCAGCGTGGCCGCGTTCCTCAACGACGACCAACGCAAGCTGTACGAGCTGATCTGGAAGCGCACCGTGGCCTGCCAGATGCAGGCGGCGACGCTGAACACCGTCGCGGTCGATTTCGCCTGCGGCGCCGACAACACGTTCCGCGCCACCGGTACCACCGTGGTCGATCCCGGCTTCCTCGCCGTCTACGAGGAAGGCCGCGACCAGAAGGGCGAGGACGACGACGAGCAGCGCCGCCTGCCGCGCATGGACAAGGGCGAGGCGGTGCCGCTGGCGGCGATCCACGCCGACCAGCACTTCACCGAGCCGCCGCCGCGCTATTCCGAGGCCAGCCTGGTCAAGACGCTGGAGGAGTACGGCATCGGCCGCCCCTCGACCTACGCCAGCATCATCCAGGTGCTGCTGAACCGCGAGTACGTCACCCTCGACAGCCGCCGCTTCCGCCCCACCGACGTCGGCCGCGCGGTCAGCAAGTTCCTCAGCGGCCACTTCACCCGCTACGTCGACTACGACTTCACCGCCAAGCTCGAGGACGAGCTCGACGCGGTCAGCCGCGGCGAGGAGGAGTGGGTGCCGCTGCTGCGGCGCTTCTGGCAGCCGTTCAAGGCGCTGGTCGACGAGAAGATCGAGACCGTCGACCGCGGCGAGGCGACCGGCGCGCGCGAGCTGGGCACCGACCCGAAGTCCGGCAAGCCGGTGTCGGTGCGGCTCGGCCGCTATGGGCCGTACGCGCAGATCGGAAGCAAGGACGACGCCGACAAGCCGCAGTATGCCTCGCTGCGCGGCGGCCAGAGCATGCACACGATCACGCTCGCCGAGGCGCTGGAGCTGTTCAAGCTGCCGCGCGCGCTGGGCACTTCGCCGGAAGGCGACGCGGTCAGCGCCGGCATCGGCCGCTTCGGCCCGTTCGTCAAGCAGGGCGACACCTACGCCTCGCTCACGGCCGAGGACGATCCGCACACGATCACGCTGGAGCGCGCGCTGGAGCTGGTGCGCGCCAAGCGCGAGGCGATCGCCAACCGCGTCATCAAGGACTTCGGCAACGGTGTGCAGGTGCTGAACGGCCGCTACGGCCCGTACATCACCGACGGCGAGAAGAACGCGCGCATCCCCAAGGACCGCGAGCCGGCCACGCTGACCGCCGCGGAATGCGCCGAACTGCTCGCCGCCGCACCAGTGCGGCCCAAGCGCTTCGGCAGGAAGGGCGCGGCGAAATCCGCGGCCAAGCCATCGGCCGACGGCGCGGCCAAGCCGGCGCGCAAGGCGGCGAAGAAGGCCGCGCCGGCGAAGAAGGCCGCGGCCAGGAAGGCTCCGGCGAAGAAGGCGGCCGCAAAGAAGGCGCCGTCCAAGCGCGCCGCGCCCCGCCCTGCCGGCGAGTGACGCCATGCGCCGCTTCAGCGCCGCCGAGGTCGATGCCGCCGCCGCGTTCCTGCGCGGCGGCGGCGTGCTCGCCTACCCCACCGAGGCGGTGTACGGGCTGGGCTGCGATCCCGACAACCGCGCGGCGTTCGAGCGGCTGTTCGCGCTGAAGCGGCGGCCGCCGACGCAGGGCGTGCTGCTGATCGCCGCCGACCTCGACCAGGTGCGGCCGTGGATCGGCGAGGCGCCGGTGCAGGCGCTGGAACGCGCGCGCGCCACCTGGCCCGGCCCGCACACCTGGGTGTTCCCGCGCTCGGCGCGGGTGCCGGACTGGGTCGCCGGCGGGCACGCCGGCATCGCGCTCAGGGTCACCGCCCACCCGCTGGCGGCGGCGCTGTGCCGCGCCTTCGGCGGACCGATCGTGTCCACCAGCGCCAACCGCCACGGCGAGCCGCCGGTGACCACGCCGGCGGCGGTCGAGGCCGCGCTGGGCGCGGAGCTGGAAGCCGTGCTGGACGGCCCGGTCGGCGGGCTGGACCGCCCCACGCCGATCCGCGACGCCCTGACCGACGCTATCATCCGCTCCTGAGCGCAAGATCCGGGCAAGCCCGATTCACCGCGCCTCGCCTGCGCGCCGAAGGGGCGTCCGCGCCATCGCGGACGGGCGACGCGGGGAAGACGCAGCGCGGACCGACGCGGGCGCGGACCGCGCGGCCGCTACACGGATCGCCACGGGGGGAGAGACGTCACGTGTCGGTAGTGTTCGAAACGCAGCGGCCCGCGGCCGCCGCCACGTTGCCGCTGCTGCATGCGGGCGATCCGTCGCGTCCGTTCGCCTGGCGCGACGGCCACGCGGTCAGCGCCGCGCAGTTCATCGCCGAAGCGCGCGCGCTGGCCGCGCGGTTGCCGCAGGCGCCGTGCGCGGTGAACCTGTGCGAGGACCGCTACGCCTTCCTGGTGACATTCTGCGCGGTGGCGCTGCGCGGCCAGGCCAACCTGCTGCCGCCGTCGCGCGCACCGCAGGTGGTCGACGAAGTGCTGGCCGCGCACCCCGGCAGCTACGCGCTGGGCGAGCAGGCCCTCGAGCACGCGCCGCCGGGCTACCTGCGCGTCGCGCTGCCGCGGGTGGATGCGCCGGAGCTGTGCGACGTGCCGCTGCTGCCGGCCGGCCAGGTGATCGCGGTCGGCTACACCTCCGGCTCGACCGGTACGCCCAGGGCCAACCCGAAGACGCTCGGCGGCTTCCACCTCAGCACCGCGTGCAACCGCGCCGTGGTCATGGCGGCCACCGGCGGCCCCTGCCACGCCGTCGCCACGGTGCCGGCGCAGCACATGTACGGCATGGAGATGTCGGTGCTGCTGCCGCTGCTGGGCGAGGTGGCGATCCACGCCGGGCGGCCGTTCTTTCCCGCCGACGTGGCGCACGCGCTGGCCGAGATCCCCGCGCCGCGCGTGCTGGTGACCACGCCGGTGCACCTGCGCACGCTGGTCGCGGCAGCGCCAACGCTGCCGCCGCTGGCGGCGATCGTCTCCGCCACCGCGCCGCTGTCCGCGCAGCTGGCGCGCGAAGCCGAGGCGCGCTTCGGCGCGGCCGTGGTCGAGGTGTTCGGCTCGACCGAGACCTGCGTGATCGCGCACCGCCGCACCGCGCGCGAGGACGACTGGACGCTCTACCCCGGCGTGCGCCTGCACCCGCAGCCGGACGGCACCCTGGTCGAGGCGCCGCACCTCACGCCCCCGGTCGCGCTGGCCGATGTAGTCGAACTGCCCGCGCCCGGCCGCTTCCGCCTGTGCGGACGCAACACCGACCTGCTGGAGATCGCCGGCAAGCGCGCCTCGCTGGGCGACCTGACCCGGCGCCTGCTGGCGATTCCCGGCGTCGAGGACGGCGTCGTGTTCCAGCTCGACGCGCCCGACCCCGCCGGCGTGCGCCGCATCGCCGCGCTGGCGGTCGCACCGATGCTGGCCGAGGCCGACATCCTCGCCGCGCTGCGCCGCGCCGTCGACCCGGTGTTCCTGCCGCGCCCGCTGAAGCGCGTCGCCGCCCTGCCGCGCAACGACACCGGCAAGCTGCCGCGCGCCGCGCTGCTGGCGCTGCTCGGCCGCGAAGGTTGAGCAGCGCGACGGTGGGCTGAAGCCCACCCTGCCCGGGACTCGGCAGCAGGAACGCAGCCGCGGTCGCTGCGCCGACCCGCTACAATGCGCGCCCCCGCGGCGCGCCGTCGCGGTGCGATGAAGGAATGCACGGCATGAAGGTTCTGGTGATCGGCTCCGGCGGGCGCGAGCACGCGCTGGCGTGGCGAATCAAGCAGTCGCCGCGCGTCAGCGAGGTGATCGTCGCGCCGGGCAACGCCGGCACCGCGCGCGAGCCGGGCCTGCGCAATGCCGACGTCGCCGTCACCGACCTCGACGGCCTGCTCGCGCTGGCGCAGCGCGAGGGCATCGCGCTGACCGTGGTCGGCCCCGAAGTGCCACTGGTCGCCGGCGTGGTCGACCGCTTCCGCGCCGCCGGCCTGCGCTGCTTCGGCCCGCGCCGCATCGCCGCGCAGCTGGAAGGCTCCAAGGCCTTCGCCAAGGATTTCCTGCACCGCCACAACATCCCGACCGCGCGCTACGCGGTGTTCACCGACCTGAAGCCGGCGCTGGCCTACGTGCAGCAGCACGGCGCGCCGATCGTGATCAAGGCCGACGGCCTCGCCGCCGGCAAGGGCGTGGTGGTGGCGCTGACGCTGGCCGACGCCGAGCAGGCGCTGCACGACATGCTCGGCGCCAAGGCGCTGGGCGACGCCTCCTCGCGCGTGGTGATCGAGGAGTTCCTCGACGGCGAGGAAGCCAGCTACATCGTCATGTGCGACGGCCACCGCGCGCTGCCGCTGGCCACCAGCCAGGACCACAAGCGCCGCGACGAGGGCGACCTCGGCCCCAACACCGGAGGCATGGGCGCGTACTCGCCGGCGCCGGTGGTCACGCCCGCGGTCGAGCAGCGCGTGCTGCGCGAGGTGATCGAGCCGACGCTGGCCGGCATGGCCGCCGAGGGCGCGCCGTTCATCGGCTTCCTCTACGCCGGCCTGATGATCGGCAAGGACGGCACGCCGAAGGTGCTGGAATTCAACGTGCGCTTCGGCGACCCGGAGACGCAGCCGATCATGCTGCGGCTGAAGTCCGACCTCACCGAGCTGATCGATGCCGCGCTGGACGGCCGCCTCGACCAGGTGCAGGCCGCGTGGGATCCGCGCCCCGCGCTGGGCGTGGTGATCGCCGCCGACGGCTACCCCGGCAAGGTGCGCAGCGGCGACGCCATCGACGGCCTCGACGCCGACTTCGGCGCCGACGTGAAGGTGTTCCAAGCCGGCACCCGCAGCGACGCCGAGGGTCGCGCCGTCACCGCCGGCGGCCGCGTGCTGACCGTGTGTGCGCTGGGCCGCGACCTCGCCGCCGCGCGCGCCAACGCCTACGCCGCCGCCGAACGCATCCGCTTCGCCGGCGCGTTCTACCGCCGCGACATCGGCCACCGCGCACTGCGGGGCAGCCAGGGCTGACGCACCTGCAGCGTGCGCTCCGCGCACGACACCTCGCCCGCACTCGCCGCGGATTACGATCCGGCACCTAACATCGGCCAGCGACACTCCGTGCCCGATTACACGCTGATGACCGATGGTAGGATCGGCCGCAGCTGAGCAGAGGAGGAGTCATGAAACGGATCCTGTTCGTCCTCGTCGTATTCGCTGTCCTCTTGCTCACGGCGTGCGCCACAAAGCCGATCTCCCTCGTTGATGCGAAGCCAGTGCCTGCTGACCGCCTGCTCGCATTCTCGACGCCTTCCGTCGCAGGAAGCGGCGAGCTGACCGTCGTTCGGGACGTAGGGCTTACGGGGGGTGGCTGCTATCTCGGTGTCTTCGTGAACCACGAGCTCGCAGTCGAAATCGACAGAGGCGAGCGGGCAACTCTTTATCTGCCCGCAGGTCGATTTGTTGTGTCCGCGAAATCGGTGGGGCGTGCACTCTGCGGACTCAAGGCCGCGGACAGGGCCGAACGTGCGGTCCAGGTCTTGGTCGAGCGCAACGATCGGCTCACATATCGCCTCGGCATGGACCCCAACGGGACGATCAACCTCAGCCCGTTGTAGCTAGGTAGCGTGCGCTCTGCGCACGAATCACCCACCTCGCCGCAGCCAGGCAGCGTGCGCTGTACGCGCCACCGGCGCACGGTCCGGGCGTGTTCCGATCGAAGGCCGATCGTGCGCGGAGCGCACGCTGCGCGCCGCATCGCGCGGCTTTGCTAGGCTTGCGCGCGCAGGGAGGAGCCCATGAGCCAGTTCACGCTGCTGCGCACGCGCCGCTTCGCGCCGTTCTTCGCCACCCAGGCGATGGGTGCGTTCAACGACAACGCCTTCCGCTACGCGACGCTGCTGCTGGTGGCGTTCCAGATGGGGCTGTCGACGCAGCAGGTGGCGCTGTACTCCAACCTCGGCCTGGCGCTGTTCATCCTGCCGTTCTTCCTGTTCTCGGCCAGCGCCGGCCAGCTCGCGGAGAAGTTCGAGAAGACGCGGCTGATCCGCTACGTGAAGCTGTTCGAGATCGGCGCGATGGCGCTGGCCGCGGTCGGCTTCTACACGCACAGCGTGGCGCTGCTGCTCGCCGTGCTGTTCCTGATGGGCCTGCACTCGACGGTGTTCGGGCCGATCAAGTACGCGATCCTGCCGCAGGCGCTGCGCCACGACGAGCTGATCGGCGGCAACGGCATGGTCGAGATGGGCACCTCGCTGGCGATCCTGACCGGCCAGATCGCCGGCGGCGCGGCGATCATGCAGCACCCGCGCGGCGAGCTGTACGCCTCGATGCTGGTGATCGCCGTCGCCGCCTGCGGCTGGCTGGCAAGCCGCGCGATCCCGCCGGCGCCGGCGACCGCGCCGCAACTGCGTTTCGACTGGAACCCGTGGCGGCAGACCGTGCAGGCGCTCGGCTTCGTGCGCAAGCGCTCGACGGTGTTTCACGCGGTGCTGGGCATTTCCTGGTTCTGGTTCTTCGGCGGCATCTTCACCGCGCAGTTGCCGAACTACACCAAGCTGCATCTGGGCGGCGACGAGTCGGTGTCGATCCTGGTGCTGACCCTGTTCTCGGTCGGCGTCGGCGTCGGTTCGCTGCTGTGCGAGCGGCTGTCGGGACGCCGCGTCGAGATCGGCCTGGTGCCGTTGGGCTCGATCGGCCTGACCGTGTTCGGCGTCGACCTGTTCTTCGCGCGCCCGGACGCGCCGCCGGCGTCCGGCCTCGACTGGCTGGCGTTCCTCGCCGCACCGGGCAACCTGCGCGTGGCGCTCGACCTCACCCTGATCGGCCTGTTCGCCGGCTTCTACATCGTGCCGCTGTTCGCGCTGGTGCAGGCGCGCACCGACAAGTCCGAGCTGTCGCGCGTGATCGCCGGCAACAACGTCCTCAACGCACTGTTCATCGTGGTCGCGGCGCTGTTCGGCATCGGCGTGCTGTCGTTGGGCGTGAGCATCCCGCGCCTGTTCCTGATCGTCGCGCTGATGAACGCCGCGGTGGCGTTCTACATCTACGCGCTGACGCCCGAGTTCCTGATGCGCTTCCTCACCTGGATCATCGTCAGCACGCTGTACCGCATCCGCAGCGACGGGCTGGAGCGCATCCCCGAGGACGGCCCGGCGCTGCTGGTGTGCAACCACGTCAGCTACGTGGACGCGCTGATCATCATGGGCAGCGTGCGCCGGCCGGTGCGCTTCGTGATGCACCACCGGATCTTCGCCATCCCGGTGCTGCGCTTCATCTTCCGCACCGCGCGCGCGATCCCGATCGCCGGCGCCAAGGAAGACCCGGTGCTGCTGGCGCGCGCGTTCGCCGAGATCGACGCCGCGCTGGCCGCCGGCGAGCTGGTATGCGTGTTCCCCGAGGGCGGGCTGACCCGCGACGGCGACATCGCGCCGTTCCGTCCGGGCGTGGAGAAGATGCTGGCACGACGGCCGGTGCCGGTGATCCCGCTGGCGCTGCGCGGCCTGTGGGGCTCGATCTTCAGCCGCCGCGACTCGGCGCTGCACCGCACGCGCCTGCCGCGGCGGTTCTGGTCGCGGATCGCGCTGGCCGTCGGCGCGCCGCTGCCGCCGTCGAGCAGCGCGGCGGAGCTGGAGACGTCGGTGCGCGAACTGCGCGGCGCGTGGGCGTAACGGGCACGACGAAGCGGCGTCGGGTGGGCCTTGGCCCACCGCCCGCCCGCACCAGGTCAAGCGATGGTGGGCCAAGGCCCACCCGACGCCACCCTAGGTGCCGGGGCGCGGCGAAAGGCGCTCCCGCATCAGGCGAACCAGCCGGCCAGCACGATCACCGCGACGACCGCCAGCCACACCACCAGCACGCGCAGCAGCAGGTGGCGCGCATCCTCGAGCTCGCCGAGCGGATCGTGGGTGTCGTGCGCATAGCCGTCGCCGGCGACCACGTCGGCGTCGACGCCGGCGCGCGCAATCGCGCCGAGGAAGCCGCACTCGAACTCCCACGGCGAGCGCCCGGCTTCGGCGTGCCAGGCGCGCCAGGCGCGCACCACCGCGTCGAAGTCGGCGGCCAGCGCCATCGCCAGCGCCATCAGGTGCGCGGGAATCCAGTCGAGTGCCGCGGCGGCGCGCCGCGCGAAACCGCGCGCGGCCTCGTCCAGCGCATCGTCGGGCGCGGCGGCGAGCTGCGCCAGCCGGTACAGCAGCGCGCCGGCCGGGCCGAGCAGGAAGAACCAGAACAGCACGCCGAAGCGCCGCTTCAGCGCCGACAGCACGGTCGCCTCGACCAGGCTGGGCGCGTCGAACGCCAGCAGCGGCGATGATTCATCGGGACGCAACGCCTGCGCCGCCGCCTCGCGCTGCGGCAGGTCGGGCGCGTGCAGCACGGCGTCGATGTCCGGCTCCAGCTCGCGCGGGCCGAGCGTGTACAGCAGCACCAGCAGCGCGAAGGCCAATCCACCGAGGCCGAACAGCGCGTGCTGCAGGCCCAGCATCAGCAGCGCGCACAGCAGCGCCGGCAGCAGTACGGCCAACGCGATCCGCAGCGGGCCGCCGATGCCGCCCAGGCGGGCGGACCAGGCGCGGAACCAGCCGAAATCGCGGCGGCGGGCGAGGTCGGGCAGGGCCGAGACCAGCACCAGGGCGATCAGGGCGGCGACGAGCTTGGTGGCCATGGGCGGCTTCCGCGGGCGAGGCGCCCATTGTAGCCGCGCGGCGCGGCGGTCAGGACGGCAGCGCGGCCAGCTCGGCGGCGAGGTCGACGCCGCGCCCGGCCAGCCAGTGCTCGATCAAGCGGTACGACACCGAGATCGACGGCGACAGCCCGAGCTCGCCCGCGCGCAGCGCGGCGACGATCTCGGCGGCGGTGAACCAGCGCGCATCCTCCAGCTCGCCGTCGGCGAGGCGGATGTCGCGGCCGGCGGCGGTGGCGGTGAAGCCGAGCATCAGCGAGCCGGGGAACGGCCACGGCTGCGAGGAGTGGTAGTCGCAGTCCAGCACCTCGACGCCGGCCTCCTCGGCGACCTCGCGGCGCACCGCCTGCTCCAGGGTCTCGCCCGGCTCGACGAAGCCGGCCAGGGTGGAATAGCGCTTCTCCGGCCAGCCGGCCTGGCGGCCGAGCAGGCAGGCGCCGTCGTGCTCGACGATCACGATCACCGCCGGGTCGGTGCGCGGGAAATGCAGCGCGCCGCAACTGCCGCAGGCGCCGCGGTGGCCGGCGGCGAGCAGCGTCAACGGTGCGCCGCAGCGGCCGCAGTGGCGCGTCGCCGCCTGCCAGTGCGCCAGCCCCTTGGCGTAGGCACACAGGCCGGCGCCGAGCGGGTCGAGGTTCATGCCGAGCTCGCGCAGGCCGGCCCAGCGCGCGTCCAGCGACTCGGCCAGCGCGGTCGCCGCGCCGGCGTCCGCTCCGAGGAAGAAGTAGTGCAGGCCGTCGGCGGCGCCGAGCAGGCACGGTCGCGCCTCGGGCAGCAGGCGTGCGCGCTGCACGGCGGTGAGCAATTCGAGCCGTGCGCCGTCGCGCGCGGCGAGCACGCGCTGCTCGGTGTCCAGCACGAGGAAGCGGGCGTCGTCGGCGCGCGTGCGCTCCGCCAGCCAGACCTCGTCGTCGCGGCGCTCGACGAGGCGGTCCAGCGCCGCCGGCGTCGCCAGCGGATTGCGGCGCGAGCGCGCGGCCGAGCTCACACCGTGAACGAGGAGCCGCAGCCGCAGGTGGTGCGCGCGTTCGGGTTGCGGATCACGAACTGCGCGCCGGACAGCGTCTCCGAGTAGTCGATCTCGGCGCCGGTGAGGTACTGCAGCGACAGCGGATCGACCAGCAGGGTGACGCCGTCCTTGTCGACCGCGTAGTCGTCCTCGGCGCGCTGCTCGTCGAAAGTGAAGCCGTACTGGAAGCCCGAACAGCCGCCGCCGGTGATGTACACGCGCAGCTTGAGGGCGTCGTTGCCCTCCTCGGTGATCAGCTCGCGCACCTTGTGCGCGGCGGCGGCGCTGAACAGCAGCGCGGTCTCGGCCTGGCGGTAGTCGGGAATGGCGTTCATGCGGCCTCCGGCAACTGAGATCGGGGCGCCGGCAGGGCTTTCAAGCTTCGGCCGCGGCCAGCGACGGTGCGTCTTCCGGCCGCGGCAACTGCTTGAGCGCCTCCGGCTGATGCATCATTTTGCCATTGACGCGCGCGCCTGCGGCCATTTCCAGCACGCGGTAGTGGACGTCGCCCTCGACGCGCGCGGCGGCGGCCAGCTCGAGCCGCTCGCCGACATGGATGTCGCCGTGCACCTCGCCGTTGATCATCGCGTTCGGCACGTCGATGCGGCCGACCACGCTGCCCTGCTCGCTGAGCGTGAACAGCGCGCCGCTGCCGGGCTCGGCCAGCACCGCGCCCTCGACGCGCCCCTCGAGATGCAGGGCGCCGGCGAAATGCACGTCGCCGCGCACGACGGTGCCCTTGGCGACCAGGCTGGTCGCGGCCGCCGCCGCGGGCGAGGATTTCCTGTTGTTGTTGAACATGACGCTACTCCCCGGATCCGTGATTTCCGCCTGGGCGCGGACCTCGCGCGTGCGCGGCGCGCTCCGCGCCCGTCATTCGGGCGCACCTTTCAATGCCTCGTTCCAGGCGACGTTGCGCACCAGCGCGTCGCCGCCCTGCGGCTGCGCGGTGACGCGCAGGCGGTTGGGCACGAAGCCCGCCGGCACGATCAGCGTGCCGCTCACCTGCTGGAAATACTTGAACGCGAACGGCAGCCCGTCCTTCTCGGCGGGCCCGCCGAGGCTGGCCCAGTCGAGCATCACCAGGCGCTCGCCGCGCACGCCCTCGAGCGCGAGGCTGAGGCGGCCGCGGCTTTCCTCGCCGCGCTTGGCGTTCTGGGTCAGGGTGACGGTGACGTTGTAGGCGCTGGAGCCTTTGACCCGCGTGAGGCGCACGTCCTGGATCGCCAGGCCCTCGCGCTGCGCGTCGCCGCCGGTCAGCTTGGAATAGAAGGCGAGGTCGGCGCGCAGGCCGGCGATTTCCTCCTCGCGCTCGGCCACGGTGCGCTTCAGCTCCTGCGCGGCGATGCGCGCGACCTGCTCGGAGCGCGCCAGCAGCGCGGCCTGCTGCTTGAGCTGCTCGTTCTCGGCGAGCATCTGCCGCTCGCGCTGGTGCCCGGGCGAGGCCAGCGGCCCGCGGTCGCCGAGCCAGAAGCCGACCAGCGCCGCCAGCAGCAGGCTGCCCGCCCAGGCGAGCGCCAGGCCGAGCAGGCGGCGACGCTGCGCCGCAGGATCGTGCGGGCGGACGACGAAACGGGGCGGTTCGAACGAGCTCATGGCGGCACGCGAGGGTGAATCCGGCTTATAGCGGCGCGGCGCGCGCAGCGTCAAGGAAATGGCCCGCGCCGGCTATACTGCATTTTCCTTGCCGCCGGACGCTGCCGATGCTGTGGTTGAAGGCCTTCCACGTGGTGTTCGTGGTGACCTGGTTCGCCGGGCTGTTCTACCTGCCGCGCCTGTTCGTGTATCACGTCGAGGCCGTCGAGCCGCCGGTGCGCGAACGTCTGAAAGTGATGGAACGGCGGCTGCTGGCGATCACCCACATCGGCGGCGCTCTGACCGTGCTGTTCGGGCTGGCGACGCTGGCATGGTGGCTGCAGCACGTGCCGGGCTACTTCGCGGCGAGCCACTGGCTGCACGTCAAGCTGCTGCTGGTGCTGGGGCTGATCGGCTACCACGCATGGCTGGTGCGGCTGGTGCGCGCATTCGCGCGCGACGCCTGCACCTGGTCCAGCCGCCGGCTGCGCGTGTTCAACGAGGTGCCGGCGCTGCTGCTGATCGCGATCGTGGTGCTGGCGGTGGTGAAGCCGTTCTGAGCGCGCCGCCGGGGCCGGCGCGGCCCTTGCTATAGTGGCCGCGACACCGGGAATGGCCATGGTCGAGCGCGAGGATCCCCAGCACGGCGAGGAATTGCGGCAGTCCTTCCTGCGCTTCCTGCCGCAACGCCTGAAGACGCTGCTGCGGCGCGCCCGCGGCCAGTGCCGCGACGGCTGGGACGTCAACGCGCTGCGCCTGCTGCACACCGAATTCGGCACGCTCGCCGCCGCCTGTGGCCGCTACGGCCTGCTCGAACTGGGCGAGCGCCTGTACGCGCTGGAATCCGAACTCGCCCCCTACGTCGATGCGCTCGAAGTGCCCGATGCCGACGCCACCGCGCGCCTCGGCAGCCTGCTCGACGGCCTGCGCCCGCACATCGAACAGGACGACGCCGGCGCGGACGAATCGGCGCAGGCGCGCACCGAGAACGGCTATCCGCTGCTGGAAATTCCGCCCCCGGGTTACTGGCGCCAGCTCGGCGCGCCCGATCTCGCCGCCGTACCGCCCGCGCCGGACGCCGCGGCGTCCGCCGAAGCCGCACCGGCACCGGCACCGGCACCGGGCGCGCAGCGCGTGTGCGTGCTCGGCGACGACGCGGCGCTGGGCGCGGAACTGGCCGAACGGCTGGCCGCGCAGGGCCATGTGCTGCAGCGCACCGACACGCCGGCGGCGCTGTGCGCACTGCTGGACAGCGCGCCGCCGCAACTGGTCTGCGTGGGCCCGCACCACCTCGACGCGCTGGACGCGATCGGCGTCGCGCTGCGCCGGGCGCGCGCCGCCAGCGCGCACCGCATCGCCCTGCTGGCCATGCTGCCGGACGACGACGTCGGCCTGCGCCTGCGCGCGCTACGCGCCGGCGCCGACAGCTGCGTGCCGCCGCCGGCGCAGACCGCCGACGTGCTGGCGCGCATCGGCGAGCTGCTGGTCAGCGACGGCAGCGAGCCCTATCGCGTGCTGATCGTCGAGGACGATCCCGCGCAGGCGCTGTTCGCCGAGGCGATCCTGCGCAAGGCGCAGATGCAGGCGCGCGTGCTGCACGAGCCGCTGCCGGTGCTCGACGAGCTGGACCGCTTCCAGCCCGACCTGATCCTGATGGACCTGAACCTGCCCGGCTGCGACGGCCTGGAGCTGACCGCGCTGATCCGCGAGCGCGAAGCGTTCGTCAACACGCCGATCGTGTTCCTCTCCGGCGATCCCGACACCGAACGCCAGTACGCCGCGCTGGACGCCGGCGGCGACGATTTCCTGACCAAGCCGATCCGGCCCAAGCACCTGATCGCCGCGGTGACCAGCCGCGTGCGCCGCGCGCGCCTGTCGGCGCGGCGCGCACGCCAGCGCCGCATGCGTGACCCGGCGACCGGACTGCACCTGCGCGCGCAACTGCTCGACAGCCTCAACGAGCTGATCGCCGCAGGCAGCGCGGTGCGCACGCGCGGCGGCCTGCTGTGCGTGGAACTGCGCGACGCGCGCACGCTGCGCGAGCGGGTCGGCCTGGCCGCGTTCGATGCGCTGCTGGTGCAGGCCGGCAACTTCATCGCCGCGCAGCTCGAACCGAACGAGATGATCGCGCGCTTCGGCGACGCCGGTTTCCTGCTGCTGGCGCCGGAGCGCGGCGAGGCCGCGCTGCTCGGGCTGGCGCACGGCCTGTGCGAGCGCGTCGCGCGCGAGCGCTTCGGCGGCGCCGCCCTGCCGCTCGCCATCGCCTGCGGCATCTGCGATTTCGCCGCCGGTGCCGACGACGCCGCCGCGATGCTGCGCGGCGCCGAGCGCGCGCTGGAAGCGGCGCGGCACGGCCCCAGCGGTGTCGCGCTGCTGTCGCAGCTTGCGCGTGCGGACGCCGGCGTCGCCGGCCGCATCCGCAGCGCGCTGGCCAACGACGGCCTGCACCTGGCGTTCCAGGCGGTGGTGCCGATCGGCGGCGTCGCCGAGGAAGCCCGCTTCCAGACCTTGCTGCGGTTGCGCGGCCCGGGCGGCCGCGTGCTCGCCGCCACCGACCTGCTGCCGGAAGCGCAGCGCAGCGGCCAGCTCGACGCCATCGACCGCTGGGTGCTGCGCCGCTGCGTCGAGCTGATTGCCGCGCGCGAGCGCGAGGGCCGGCCGCTGCACCTGTTCGCCAGCCAGTCGATCGCGATCGCCGACGACCCACGGCGCCTGCCGTGGCTGCACGACGAACTGGAGGCCGCGGCGGTCCCGCGCGGCCGGCTGGTGCTGGAATTCCGCTACGACGAGGTGCGCACGCGGCTGCGCGCGCTGATTGACCTGGCCCCCGGCCTGCGCGGCCTCGGCGTCGGCATGGCGCTGTCCGGGCTGGACCGCGAGGCCGCGCAGGCGGGCCTGATCGCGCACCTGCCGCTGGACTTCATCAAGCTGACCCTGCGCGACATCGACGACGGCATGCTGGGCGCACTGGTCGGCGCGGCGCACGCGCACGGGCGGCGCGTGATCGTGGCGCGCGTCGAGGACGCCGGCGGCGCCGCGCGCGCGCTGGCCGCAGGCGCCGATTACCTGCAGGGCAACTTCGTGCATCACGCCGGGGTTGGACTCGACTACGATTTCCGCACCG
>NZ_JBDKSX010000101.1:0-68317 GCF_039680435.1 Mizugakiibacter sp.
CCCAGCTCCTCGATGCGCCAGAAGTTCACCGAACTGGTGCGCCGGTAGGTGCCGTAGACGCGGTAACCCTTGTTCAGCAGCAGGCGCGTCAGGTAGGCGCCGTCCTGGCCGGTGACGCCGGTGATCAAAGCATTTTTCATCCTTCGTCCCTACAATAGGAGCTCGATGACTCGCCGGGGCTCTTCGATTCCGCGCTATCCACGGGCACCCGACCATCTACGCGTTCCAACGTGAATCGCTCGACGCGCACGCACGCCCCCTCACCGGCCTGCACACGGGTTCGAGGGCTCGCGGCGCCATGAGGCACATCGACATAGACATCCACAAGTGGGTCGCCGCGCCGAACTTGCTGCAGCGCACCCTCAAGCACGGGCAGTCCGACGGGATCTAGCAGGAGCTCATAACGCGCCCCCCGCCCTGCGAACACGATTTCTCCATACACCCGGTAACGGTAGCGCCCTGCTTCAACCTTCACCCCGCACCGCGACAACGACACCCCCCCCTGGTCGTCGGCAACTGCAGCTCCACGCTCGAGCCGTCCCGTTTTTGGCGCCACTCGACGATCATACGAGGGGAAACAGTAGCTGGGGCGATCGACCCATGCGGTATACCAGCGCCCCCCGAGCACGACTTCCAGCAACTGCTGCGTAGCCTGGCTCCAGTTGTGCCAACGCAGGGACGTGGAACCAGGCGCCTCTCCGCGAGCACTACAAGACAGCCATGCGTCGATCGCTTCGGCCAGATCGCGCCCATCAAAGCCCGAGAAGTAGAACGCGCCATCGCCGGCGATCTCACGAAACACCGGCAGATCCCGGCAGATGATCGGCAGCCCGTGCTGGGCTCCCTCGATGAGCGGCAAGCCGAAACCTTCGCCCTCGGAGGGAACCAGCAAAGCCCTGCTTGTCGCGTAGAGGCGCGCGAGCAGTTCGTCGCTGGCAGAATCAAACCAGAACAGCCGCCTGCCGCGCTGTGGATGTGAGCGAAGGCGCTCCGTCAGCGCATCCGTCATCCAGCCCTGCTTGCCGACCATGACGAGCGCGATGTTCTCTTGCCGTCGCCACAACACCTCGAATGCATCCAATGCCTGCGCATGGCCCTTGCGCGGCTCGATGGTCCCAACCATCAGCAATGCCGCCTGGCTGGACAGCATCGCCAACGCGCGCAACTCATCTTCACGGATACCCGAACTCGGCGCACTGGAGGCGATGTCCGCGCCAAGATGGAAGTACCCGATACTGAATGGGCGATGCCGGACCGGCTTCACGGCGTCGAGGTGCAGGAGCAACTCATCGGCAACCGCCCGAGAAATGCAGACCGCGCCGTCCCCGACGGTTGCAAGCGTATCGACCCACTTGCCGAAGAGCTCGTATGCATGCGCTGGGAAGCAGTCGGCGCGGATCAAAGGCAGCAGGTCATAAACCACAAAGTAAACCGACGCCCCCTTGTCGCGCATGACGCGGAACTGCGACGCGTTCGCAGGGACCTCCTCCAAGGCCAAGTCGAGGCCGAGGAATATGTCACCCGACTCCACATCGACCAGATCATCCGGGAGACCGATGCTTTCAAGCCCCAGCAGCCGCGCAGTGAAGCCTCGTGCATAGCGATAACGTTCACCAGGTTCCGCAAACACGGGTTCGACGCGATAACCGTCCGGCGGCGAGGTGAGCAGATGGCTCAGGACGCTACGTACCACTCTCTGGATGCCACTCTTCGCGTCACGACGCGCCAGCTCCGACACGTCCACCATTAATTGCCGTGTCGCCACCCTGCGCACGGCGTTGGCCGCAATACCCGAAGCGACCCGTCGAAGGTCACCCTCACTCGGGTAAGGCACATCGTGCATCGCCGCAAGGTCAGCTGCCAGTCGACGCACTCTCTGGCGGCTTCCGGAACCGTGGAACGACTCGATCGCGTCCCGATACATCCGCGCGATGTGGATGGGGTCCAGCTCGGACTGGCAATACTTCCGCGCTCGCTCACCGAGCGCGCGTCGAGAACCCGCATCGAGAGCCAGCCTCTCCAGCGCGGCTGCCAGTTCTCGCGGAGCGACCGCGTCGGGAAGCGAAACGACGGCGTCCTGCGGCAGTTCCGCCATCGAGCCGTGTGCATTGACAATGACCGGCACAGCATGCGCCATGCAGTCGAGGACTGTTCCCGAGGTTTCCCCTCTTGATCGGCTGCGTAGCTGCACCGCTAGATCGGCCACCGCCAGGAACCGCGTATAGGCAGGACGGTCGACGTATCCGGTAATGGTGACTCGTCCAGCCAGTCCGTGGCTGTCGATGATGCCGCGCAGTTCCCGATCGTATTCAGGGTCGTGGCAACCGCCTACAAAGATGAGCCTTGCCGCCGGATCGCGTGCCAGTGCAGATGCTGCCCACGTCTCGATAATCAGGCGGCTGTGCTTCCCGGGGCCGAGGATTCCGAAACTGCATACAACCAAGTCTTCGGCATCGATCCCGAGCGCCTTGCGGGCCTCAACTCGATCCTGGCACTCGGGAAGCGCACGCAAATGCGGAATCACCTTCCAACCTAGACTGGTTCCGGCGCCATACCAGCGATCGGCGAGCGCGCAACTGTGGAGCGAATGGACGATGATGCCGTCCGCATTCTCCAGCACACCCGCATTGCACGGATACATTTCGAGGATCCGCTCGGGATCGTCGGCGGCCTGTCGATCCAGCAGAGCGCGATACCCGTGCGACTCGTAGAGGGCACGCGTCCAGAAACCGGGGGCCTTACCGGCCCACTCGAGGTGGCTGGCAATGCCACCCAAGTGGAAATCGTGCAGGACGACCGTACCGGGAATGCGCTCCAGCAATCCGAACATGTGGCCATGAAAGATGGAGTTCCCGAATTGGTATAGCACCCGATCGTAGCGACCGGCATGCGCCGAGAACCACTCGACTGAACGAGGTACGACATGCTCGCGCACCCACCCATCGGCGACGGTCTCCTGGGCAACCACCGCCTCGATCTCGTAGTGTTCAGCGAGTGCGGGCAACAGCTCCGCGCTGTAGTCGGCAATGCCTGATTTCTCCGGCGGCAGCGGCGACACGAAAGCCAGGCGCGGGCGGGCCGCCGTAGCACCACGTTCGCGGGCAGGAAGGGTCCGTGTGCGTCGTGCGTGAAGATCCCGCATCGCAGATAGAGCTGCCGCCGCACATGCTTCCCAACTGAACTGACGCGCACGCGCCAGTCCGTGCCTGCTGAGGTCTTCGCGAAATGACGCGTCAGTCATGACCTGGGCGAGCTTCGTCGCCATGGCATCTTCGCTGCGTGGATCGAACAACGCGTCTTCGCGTCCGATCACCTCAGGGATGCTCGAAGTGTTGGCGCCGATGACCGGCGCGCCGCAAGCCATGGCTTCAAGCGCCGGCAAGCCGAACCCCTCGTGCAGGGAAGGGAAAACGAATACCTCACACAGGTTGTAGAGCGCCACAAGATCAGAAGCGTCGACGAAGCCGGTGAAGATCACTTCGCCATCGCGAAGCCCAGCCCGCGCCGCGACCGACATCAACTGCAGGCGTTGTTCCGGCCGCACATCGCAAACTATGACGAGCTGGTGCCCCTCGCGTAGGCGTTCAGGCAACTTGGCATAAGCCCCGATCAGGCCAGCGATGTTCTTGCGATAGTCGATGCCTCCCGTATACATCACGAACTGCCCGCCCAAACCCAAGCGCTCCTTCAGCTCGCGCGCTCGCTGCGGAGTTGGCCGTTCCGGGCGGAATGCCGCATCGACCGCGGCTGAAATGGCGGCGACCCGTGCCGGCGCCACACCTAGTTCGAGCACCGCCTCATCGCACGAGTAGCGAGAGATGCCCATGAGCAGGTCAGCACGTTTCAATGCCTCGATCTTCTCGAAATACCAGGCGCGCGTCTGCGCATCCCTCAGGTAGACATCCTGATGAACCATGGGGATGAGGTCGTAGAGCGTTACCGCTACTGCGTAACTACGATCTGCTGGTACCGACGTTACGGTGTCATCGATGAATCCCTCGAAGAGGCTGCTGACATGCACGACATCGGGACGAAGCGAATCCAGGAAGTCCTGACGCACGCGCTCGGCGGCATACCGTCGCCATCGATTCGTGGCCGCGTCGGCACGTGTCGAACCCGTGCCATGCCACGCGATGACGCGTTCACTGGGGAGATATCCAAGCAGCTCTGCCCTTACCGCCTCTACGGAGCCATCGATTTCGCCGTTGAGCGCAACCCATATCTCGTCGTCACCGCATGCCCGTGCCATGGCCTTTGCAAGTGACAGCGAATAACGGCCAATGCCGCGATTCGCGTGCGCACGCGATTGGCATGCCTGAAGATCGATCACGATACGCATGTATCAGGGTTTCCCTCCGGGCCCGCGAGTCGACTCCAAAACGTCCTTAAGAACCATAAGCACCTTGCGCTCACGCGCAGACAGGTCCCTGCCCGCAGAGGTGTCCTCCTGCACGCGCTCAATGGCATCATCGGTAAAAACGGCGCGACCAATGAGAAAGTCACGCAATCTGCGCCGAACCGCGGGGTGGCTGGCTGTCAAGCGGCGAGCGTGCGCGCGAAGCCACGGAACAGCCGCCATTCGCAAGCCGAGACGCCTCGCCCATGCCGCTGCAAACCCCCGGGCCCTTCGCAGCCCTCGCGCCGGAATGCGAAGTAAACGCCCAACGGAGCGAAGTGGCGCGGTCAATCTCCACGACCTGCTCATCAACAGGGCGTCGATCGCAGCATCGCGGACCTGCAGCGCGTGATGCAGGTCATGCCGCTCGGTATCCAGTGCGCTTACCTGCTGTTCAAGCTCGCCAATTCGCCGCCCCCTGTTCTCAGCAGCGACGCGAACGACCTCGATTTGCGCAAGGAGCTCGTCCCGGATCCCTACGACATCCTCGAGCGCACGTTGAATCTCTGCTGCACGCGCCTCGGCAGAATCAAGTTTGCGCAAGGCATCGGCGGATACATCGCGAAAGTGCCGAAGCTCTTCCCCGATGCTTACCGACCTTGCGTGCTCGCCATCCAGTTTCGTCTTCAGCTCATCGGCGTACTTGCGCCCGAGCCATTCTCGATAGGTGATGAAATCGTCAAAGCAATTCGGCGGCACGGCGAACGCGGACCGCCTGTCCCTATGCTCTCTCGAAAGATAGAAACGATTGAGACCGTCGCCGTACGCAAATTCATAACCGCGGGAAGTGAGCAGGTTCTCCCAGCGCGCATGGGTAGCAATCTGCGTGTTCGGCTCCGTCGCTTCAGAGACGATGATCCAGGGCCTGACGCGATCGAGAGACAGGCCACGAAGAACGGCGTCTTCCGCCCCTTCGACGTCGATCTTCAGGAAATGCACCTCGACGACGCCATGAACGGCGCATACCGCGTCGAGTGTAGTGACGGGGACGCTTGACTCCACGACCTCACGCCCATCGCGCCGATGCCGATCGGCGATTTCCACCGACGTCGTCGAAAGACCGGTGCCGATCACCTCGAAGAAACTGGCCACACCTTCATGATCGGAGATGGCAACGCGAAGATTGAGATCGTCGGGTCGCTCTGACTCGAGACGTTCATGCCAATGCCCCACGGGCTCGATGTTGATACCGTGCCAACCGCGCTCATAGAAAAGGCGCGTCACAGAGTCCGTGGTGGGGTCTTGCGCGCCGACATCGATGTAGAAGCCGCGCTCAATATCACCCAGAGCGCGCAGAAGCATGACATCTTCGAAATTCTGCGCGTACGACACCCTGCTCATGCCACGATCTCGATCATCGGGGGCACCCACGCTGATCCCGCAAATGGTGTTCGGGTCATGTTAGACACGGTAAACACGAGTGCCAGATCGCGCCACTCATAGTTGTTCACCAAGTGCGTGTCAGTGCTCACAAGGGCGGTGGACACCGAGTAGCTTCCAGCCCCAAAGTTCATCGGAAACGTCGCACGGTACTCGATGACCTGCCCGGCACGCACATCGTGCAGAGCCTGCCTCGTGTGATGTGTATTCGTACCAAACATCGCTTGACCAAGGCGATCCTTGATCATGTAGCCGAACACCAGGCGCGGCACATCGGCGTGCACGGTCACCCGCACGCGCAGCGTAACAGGCTGTCCGACATCGGCGAGATCGAGCGGTGCGCCGTCGGCATCCACGAGGCAAATCGATTCGACCGTCACCTCACCAGTGCCCGATACCGTCTGTTCGCGCCCGCTCTCATGCCTGAGCGATTTCACCGTGCTGTTCTCGCGCTCCGCAATCAAAGCGTTGTAGAGGTCCATCACCTCCGCAGGATCGCCATCCTTCACCAGCGTGCCCGCATCGAGCAGCAAGGCCCGGTCGCACAGACTCTGCACGGCGCCGCTGTCGTGCGAGACGATCAGAAGCGTGGTGCCTTGTTCGCGGAATTCGCGGATCCGCTTGAAGCACTTGTGCTGGAAATAGGCGTCGCCGACGGAAAGCGCTTCATCGACGATCAGGATGTCGGGGCGGAATGCGGTGGCCACGCTGAAAGCTACGCGCATCTGCATGCCGCTCGAATAGGTGCGCACCGGCTGGTCGAAGTACTCGCCGACCTCCGCGAAAGACTCGATGTCCGGCATGGCGGAGTCGATGGCATCGCGCGGAAAGCCCATCAGGCCCGCCGCGTGAACGACGTTCTCGCGTCCGGTGAGATCGGGATCGAATCCCATGCCGAGCTCGAGGATCGCCGAGATCCTGCCCCGCACTGTCAACATGCCTTCACTGGCGCGCAGCGTTCCCGTGACCAGCTTCAACAACGTGCTCTTCCCTGCGCCGTTCTGGCCGACGATACCGATCGCCTCGCCGGGGGCAACGTCGAAGGACACGCCACGCAGCACCCAATGCTCCGCACGCAAGCGAACCGTAACGCCGAACCAGGAAGCGAAACGCTTCCACTCGCTGCCGTAATCGCGGTAGGCCTTGCCGAGATTGCGCACACTCAACAATGCGTCGCTCACAGCACGTCCACCATTTCGGGTGCTGCCTTTCTGAACAGCAGAAGTGAAATACCCAGCAGCAACACGGAGGCGCTCCCGATCACCGCGAGACCGACCACACCGGGTGCGCGGCCGTACAGGATGACGCTCTGGAAATCAGCCACGAGGTGATACAGGGGGTTGAGCACCAGCACCGATTGCAGCCGCGCGGGAATGATGGTCGGCATGTATACGATCGGCGTGAGCCAAAACAGGAGCTGGAGCACCACGTTCATCACCTGGGCAACGTCGCGTACGAACACGTTGACAACGCCAAGAATCAGCCCTACGCCGAGCGCGAAGACCAAGTTGACCGCGATCAACACGGGTAGCCAGAGCATGTTCGGCCCGGGGAAGTGCCCGACCAGCGCGAACACCCCGGCCGACGCCAGCAGGAGGAGAAAGTTGTTCACGAGCGCCGAGCCGGCCGTTATCACCGGGAGGCACACACGCGGGAAGACGATCTTCTTCATGAGATTGCCGCTCTCGACGAACATCGTCATCGAGCGAGTGAGCACCTCACTGAACAGTGCCCAGGCGATCATGCCAGCCATCAAATAGATCACGTAGGCATAGCGGTTATCGATGCCGGGCAGCTTCGCGGCCAGCACGCGCGACAGAATCAAGGCGTAGATCGCCACCTGTGCCAACGGCTGCAGGATCATCCAAATCGCGCCGAGCCGGCTGCGCGCAAAGCGCGCTCGCAAATCGTTGCGTATCGACGACAGGATGAAGTGGCGATAGCGCCAGATGGCCCGTAGCATTTCGTTCATGTGAAGGTGTCTGTGGATTGGACCTCACCGCGGCAAACGGCCGACAACGCTATATTGCTGTCTCCTGCGCCGTGTCTGTTGTACGTAGCGCCGCGATCTCCCGCAGGCGCGCGACAGCCGCTTCTGCGCAACGCGCACGCGACAGCCGTTCGCGGACACTGGCTGCAGCAGCCGCACCGAGTGCGCGAGCCTGCTCCGGATGGTCGGCCAGGCGGCGCATGTGCGCGGCGGCGGCTTCCACATCAGGCTCGGCCCATTGCTGCCCCTCGGTAAACGCGTATTCGCCTGCTTGCACGTCGACCATGTGGAAATCCACCAGGCAGCTGTTCGCCGTCGACATGAAATCGAGATTGCCGGAATAGCCGGTCGCAATCACGGGCTTACCCAGATACATCGACTCCGCCAGCCCCAGTCCTATGCCCTCCGCTCGGTGCAGAGAGACATAAGCATCGGCACACGCGAGGAATGCGAACATCTCGCCGCGATCCAGGAAGCCGTCGTGCAACATGATGCGTCGGTCGCGCGCCGTCATGCTCGCCAGCTGGGCGAGCTGGTCGGGGAAGCGCTCGCCGTTGATCGACTTGATCACCAAGCGCACGTCGCCGCGTGTCGGCGGGAACGCGGCGCAAAACGCATCGATCACCGCCATGGGATTCTTGCGGGCGAAATACGAGTGAAAATCGAAACTGAACAGGAAAGTAAAACATCCTTCTTCAAGACCCAGATCCCGACGCCCGAGCGCAAGTCCGGGGTCGACATCGATCGCCATGGGAACACACGTCACCGGCTTGCGCGTAACCTTGCGGAACGCCTGCTGCACGAACGACGTGGGCACCCAGATCTCGTCGACAAGGTCAAGCACGGGCAACCATGCTTCCGGTATGCGCTCAAGCTCCCAGAGCCAGAACCCGATCGTGTAGCGCTTCGTGAAAGCTTCACTGCCCGCATGTTCGCGCATCGCAGGAAACTGGTCCGGATTCACGAAGCACAAATTGACCGGGTGGGCCGGCGTGTCGCCAATCCATGGCGCAAGCGAATCGTCGAGCATGCGGCCGGGAATTGGGATGCCCGCATCGAGCAGTGTGGTCGGATAACCGACGCTGAGCAATGCGCGCGCGTAAAGGCGCATGTTTTCAGCGAGGCCAAATCCCCCGCGGACATAGCCGTAAAGGTTGACCCCGGCCCCGTGGTGTTGCGGGCGTGGCCTCCAATCCGCCGGAGCGATCGTCTTCGCGTCGTTCGCGCGTACCGCCACGACAGGCCTTCGCCGCATACCGCCTGCAAACCAGGTTAGCCTGCGGCGAATGCCGGCCCGCACCGGCGCCGGCACCCAAGCGTACACACGCATCAGCGGCGCATAAGCCCGCCCCCGCGCAATCCCGCGCAGCAGTAGGGCTGAGAGCCTGCGGATCATCAATGCCGGCATCAACACACCCTCAATACTCGGCAATCACCCGCACTCCAGCGGGCCTCAAGCAAGCGCTTCGCGCAACTCGGCTTTCAGATCCTCGATATCCTCCACCCCCACCGACAGCCGCACCAGCCCGTCGCTGATGCCGAGCCGCTTGCGGTTGGCCGGCGGCACCGAGGCGTGGGTCATGATCGCCGGGTGTTCGATCAGGCTCTCGACACCGCCGAGCGATTCGGCCAGCGCGAACAGCTCGCAGCGCTCCAGCATGCGCCGCGCCTTTTTCAAGCCGCCCTTGACCTCGATGGTGACGATGCCGCCGAAGCCGTGCATCTGCCGGCGCGCCAGCGCGTGCTGCGGATGCGACTTCAGGCCGGGATAGATCACGCGCCCGACGGCCGGATGCTTCTCCAGCCACTGCGCCAGCTCCAGCGCGTTGGCGCAATGCGCGCGCATGCGCAGGTGCAGGGTCTTCAGGCCGCGCATGGCGAGGAACGCGTCGAAGGGTCCGGCGACGGCGCCGACCGAGTTCTGCAGGAACGCCATCCGCTCGGCCAGCTCGGGATGGTCGCCGACGACCACGATGCCGCCGACCATGTCGGAGTGGCCGTTGATGTACTTGGTCGCCGAATGCAGCACCAGGTGCGCGCCGTGCTCCAGCGGGCGCTGCACCATCGGCGAGCTGAAGGTGTTGTCGACCACCAGGATCAGGCCATGCTTGCGTGCGAATGCGCCGAGCTTCGTCAGGTCGACCAGCTTCAGCATCGGGTTGGTCGGCGTCTCCGCCCAGATCATGCGGGTGTTGGGCTTAAGCGCGGCTTTCAGCGCCTGCAGGTCATTCAGGTCGAGGAAGCTGAAGTCGAGACCGGCGGAACGGCGGCGCACGCGCTCGAACAGGCGGTAGGTGCCGCCGTAGAGGTCGTCCATCGCGATCACGTGGCTGCCCGAATCGAGCAGGTCGAGTACGGTGGCGGCCGCGGCCAAACCGGAAGCGAAGGCGAAGCCCGCCTTGCCGCCCTCGAGGCTGGCGACGCAGCGCTCGTAGGCCATGCGCGTCGGATTCTGCGTGCGCGAATACTCGTATCCCTTGTGCTTGCCGGGGCTCGCCTGGACATAGGTCGAGGTGGCGTAGATCGGCGTCATGATCGCGCCGGTCGTGGGGTCGGGGCTCTGGCCGGCGTGGATCGCACGGGTGCCGAGGCCGAGATTCGGGGCTTTTGTCATGGAATATCTCGCTTCTGCCGGCGGTTGCGCCGGAAAGCTGCCATTGTACCGACGGCGAGGGCCCACTCGCCGTGACCGTCGGCGATTCCCGGGAACCCGACGGTTGCGGAAGCGTTCAGCCGCGACCGGTGCGCTGGTCGGGGCCGAAGCCCCTCCCACGAAAACCCGACGCCATCACCTCTGCAGGAGCGGCTTCAGCCGCGGCCCTGCGACGCGCCTACTGCACCTGCCGCCGCAGGTAGTTGAGCAGGTCGATGCGGGTGATCAGGCCGAGGAACTTGTCGCCGTCCATCACGATGGCGACGTGGCCGGCGTCGAACACCGGCAGCAGCGCCTGGATCTGCGCCTTGACGTCGAGCACGTGCAGCGCGGCGACCATCGCGGTGGAGACGGGGTCGCGGAAACGCTGCTCGTCGGCGTGCACGTGCAGCAGCAGGTCGGACTCGTCGATGATGCCGACGATGCGGTCGCCCTCCATCACCGGCAACTGCGAGACGTCGTACAGCTTCATGCGCTGGTAGGCGGTGGTCAGCGGCTCGTGCGGGCCGACCACCACGGTGTCGCGCTGCGCGTACGGGCGCAGGATCAGGTCGCGCAGGTCGCCGTACTGCGGGCGCGCGAGGAAGCCGTTGTCCAGCATCCAGTAGTCGTTGTACATCTTCGACAGGTACTTGTTGCCGGTGTCGCAGACGAGCGTGACGACGCGCTTGGGCGCGGTCTGCTCGCGGCAGTACTTCAGCGCGGCGGCGAGCAGGGTGCCGGTGGAGGAGCCGCCCAGCACGCCTTCCTTCTGCAGCAGCTCGCGCGCGGTCAGGAAGCTTTCCTTGTCGGTGATGGCGTAGGCCTTCCGGACGCGCGTGAAATCGCTGATCGTCGGCAGGAAGTCCTCGCCGATGCCCTCGACCATCCAGCTCGCCGACTTGATCGAGAGCGTGCCCTCGTTGATGTACTGGGCGAGGATCGAGCCGACCGGATCGGCCAGCACCAGCTCGGTTTGCGGCGAGACGCGCGCGAAGTAGCGCGACAGCCCGGTCATGGTGCCGGACGAGCCGCAGCCGAACACGATCGCATCGACCCTGCCGTCGAGCTGCTCGAAGATCTCCGGGCCGGTGGTTTCCTCGTGCGCGGCCGGGTTGTCCGGATTGCCGAACTGGTTGATGAAGTACGCGCCCGGCGTGTCGTCGGCGATCTTCTTCGCCAAGTCCTGGTAGTACTCGGGGTGGCCCTTGGCGACGTCCGAGCGCGTCAGCACCACCTCGGCGCCCATCGCCTTCAGGTTGAAGATCTTCTCGCGGCTCATCTTGTCGGGCACCACCAGGATCAGGCGGTAGCCCTTCTGCTGCGCGACCAGGGCGAGGCCGAGGCCGGTGTTGCCGGCGGTGCCCTCGACCAGGGTGGCGCCGGGCGCGATCTTCCCGGTACGCTCGGCGGCCTCGATCATCTTCAGGCCGATGCGATCCTTGATCGAACCGCCGGGATTGGCGTTCTCGAGTTTCAGGAACAGCTCGCAGCGGCCGGTGTCGAGGCGCTGCGTCTTCACCATCGGCGTGCGGCCGATCAGTTCGAGGACGCTGGATTGGACCTTCATGCGGGCTCCGTGCGGGCCACCGCCGCGGCGCGGCGCCGCGGCGGTCGGGATGTCGTCGGCTCAGTCTGCCCGCAGGGCGGGCAAGCACGGATGATAACCGAGCCGACGGTCGGCCCGCGATGCGGGCCGCAGGGGAAAACCGTCAGTGCGTGCGTCCTCGGTGCATGTCCCACATGCGAAGCAGGCGGTCCTTGGCCCGCAGCTTTTCACGCTTCATGGTGGTGAGCGTGGTGTCGTCCATGGGCAGCACGCCCAGTTCCGCGTCGCGAACCTTGCTGTCGAGCTCCTGGTGATGCTGATAAAGGCGGCGGAACTCGGTATTCGCCTTCATCAGCGCCTCGACATCTTCACGCTGCTGGTTTTCGAACATCGTCGAACCTCCTCTGGCGTACGACAAGGCGCGGCGCGGCCGCCCCGGGGAAGCGGCGCCGCGGTGGGGGAAGCACAAACGGGAGATGCCGATCCATCGGGCACCCGCGCGCCGCGGAAAACCGGCGCTGGCGGGTGACGGATCGACACGAGGAAGCATGCCTGGGGCCGTGCTCGCGGGAGGGCCGCACGACCCTCCATGAGCCCGACGCTACTCCTTTGCGGAGGGGGGTGCAACCGCGCCCGGCGCCCGCTTCCGGAAATGGCGACTTGTCGTGAAAATAACGCTAAATCAACGTCTTGGCGCTCATCCGCCCTGCAGGCTCACGACCACTCGACCGTCGCCGTGGCCGTTGCTGCCGGCGGTGCTGATGCGGCCGGCGTCGACGCCGGCGCCGACCAGCGCGCCGCGCACGGCATCCGCACGCTGGCGCGCCAGCGCCTTGCTGCCGCCGGTGTCGACGTGGCCTTCGATGCGGATGCGCTTGCCCGGCTCGGCCTGCACGAACTCGACCACGCGGCCGAGATGGCGTTTCGCCTCCGGCCGCAGGCTGGCCTGGCCGGCGGCGAAGATGTCGGCATCCAGGACCATCTGCCGGCCGCGCTCGCCGGGCCGCGCCTCGAGATGGTCGAGGTTGCCCTGCATCGCCGCGACTGCGGCTTCGGCCAGCGAAGCCTCCTGGCGCGCCAGCGCGGCCGCGCGCGACTGCGCCTTGGCCACCTTGTGCGCCTGCTCGGCCTCCTTGCGCGCCTGCTCGGCCTGCTGCGCCGCCTCCTCGCCCTGCGCCTGCAGCCGCGCGGTTTCCTCGGCGGCGGCCAGGTTCTGCAGGCGCTGGCGCTCCAGCTCGGCGCGGGCGGCGTCGGCATCGCGGCGGCTGGCCTCGAGCAGGATGCGGTCGTGCTCGCGCTCGAGCAGGGCCAGCTTGCGCTGGGCGTCCTCGATCTGCGCGGCGGTGGCGGCCAGGTCGACCAGCTTCTCGGCCATGTACAGCGCGTGCGGACGGCCGCGGCGATCGGCGTCGCGCAGGCGCTCCAGCGCATCGCGCGCGCGCGCCTGCTCGGCCTGCGCGTAGCCGCCCATGATCGGATCGGCGGCGAGCTGGCCGAGGCTGGCGCCCAGCCGCTGGTAGTCGAGATCCGGTTTGGCGGCGTGGGCCGCCAGGCCGGTGCAGGCGAGCAGCAGGGCGGCCAGCGTCAGCGAAACGTACTTGCGCAGCATCAGGGCCGGCCTCCGGAAGTCGTCGTGTCCTGGCCGTCGCCGGCGGGCGGCGGCGTGCTGCTGGCCGGCGCGGGTGCCAGCTCGATCTGCGGCAACTGCACGCCGCCGCTGCTGCTGGAGGGGGCCGGCGCGGCCACGGCGTGGTCGAGCACGTCGGCGCGCAGCTTTGCGTTCTGCGCGCTGCGGTCCTGCACGTCCCCGCGCAGCTTGGCCAGCCGCGCCTTGGCGCGCGCCAGCTCGCCCGCCACCCCGGCCTCGTCGGCGAGGTCGGCGGCATCGGCGTACTTCTTCGCCGCCATCGCCGCCTTGGCGGCGTCCAGCCTCTGCTCGGCGAAGCCGAGGTCGACCGGCGCGTAGTCGCGGGCCTCGGCGGCACGCGCGGACTCCACCTGCGCCTGGGCCCGCGCCAGCGCGTCGGTCGGCGGCGGGGCCGTGCTGCAGGCGGCCAGCGCCAGCAGCGCCAAAAGCGGAAGCGGGTATTGGATTTTCGGAAACATACGTGCCATAAACGAAACCCTGCGAAGCGCGGGCTATTGTGGGGAACCCGCGTCCACCATTGCAATGCAGGCGGTCACATGGATATCGGTTACTTCCTGAAGCTGATGGTCGACAAGGGCGCGTCGGACATGTTCCTGACGACGGGCGCCCCGGTGAACATCAAGGTCGAGGGCAAGCTCTACCCCCTCGGCAACACCGGCCTGCCCAGCGGCATGGTCAAGAAGATCGCCTACTCGCTGATGGACGAGGGCCAGGTGCCGCAGTTCGAGCGCGACCTCGAGCTGAACATGGCGATCGCGGTCAAGGACGCCGGCCGCTTCCGCATCAACGTGTTCAAGCAGCGCGGCGAGATCGGCATGGTGATCCGCGCGATCAAGAGCGAGATCCCGACCGTCGATCAGCTCAAGCTGCCGCAGATCTTCAAGGACATCATCATGGAGCCGCGCGGCCTGATCCTGGTGGTCGGCGCCACCGGCTCGGGCAAGTCGACCACGCTGGCGGCGATGATCGACCACCGCAACTCGAACTCCTCGGGCCACATCCTCACCATCGAGGATCCGATCGAGTACCTGCACCGGCACAAGAAGTCGATCGTCAACCAGCGCGAGGTCGGCCTCGACACGCACAGCTACCACGAGGCGCTGAAGAACGCGATGCGCGAGGCGCCGGACGTGATCATGATCGGCGAGATCCGCGACGTCGACACGATGGAAGCGGCGATCGCGTTCTCCGAGACCGGCCACATCTGCCTCGCCACCCTGCACTCCAACAACGCCGACCAGACCATCGAACGCATCCTCAACTTCTTCCCGGAGTCGGCGCACAAGAACATCCTGATGAACCTGGCGCTGAACCTGAAGGCGGTGATCAGCCAGCGCCTGGTGGTCGGCAAGGACGGCCGCCGCGTGCCGGCGGTCGAGGTGCTGATCAACACGCCGCACATCCGCGACCTGATGCGCCGCGGCCAGATCCACGAGATCAAGGAAGCGATGGACCGCAGCCTGCAGGACGGCATGCAGACCTTCGACCAGTCGCTGTACCGGCTGTACAAGGAGGGCAAGGTCGAACTGGAAGAGGCGCTCAGCAAGGCCGATTCGCGCGACGGCCTGGCGCTGAAGATCCGCCTCGCCGAAGGCGGCAACAGCAACACGCTGGGCGAAACGGACCCCTACGACGTCAACGCGTTCTGAGGCTCGGGGCTCGGGAAAAGCGTAGCGCGCAGCGTGCGCTCCGCTTACGTCCCGGGGGCAATCCACGCAACCGCGCCATCATCCGGGCTTCGGCGCGTCCGGCTGCGCTTCCGGGCGCGCGCGCCGGAACGCCTCCAGCTCCATGCAGGCGTCGTGGATGCGGCGGATCGTCGGATACGGTTCCAGCGACAGTCCCCAGCGCTGCGCGTTGTAGACCTGCGGCACCAGGCAGAGGTCGGCATAGCCGGGCGAATCGGCCTCGCAGAAGCGCCCGGTGCAGGGACTGTCGGCAAGCAGCTTCTCCAGCGCGCCGAAGCCGGCCGCCATCCAGTGCCGCACCCAGCGTTCGCGCTCGACCTGCGGGGCATTGAACTCGTGGTCGAGGTACTGCAGCACGCGCAGGTTGCCGAGCGGATGGATGTCGCAGGCGACGATCTGCGCCAGCGCGCGCACGCGCGCACGGTCGCGCGCCGCGATCGGCAGCAGCTTCGTCTCGCCCTCGTAGGCTTCCTCGAGGTACTCGACGATCGCCAGCGACTGGCGGATCACGCGCTCGCCGTCCTTGAGCACCGGCACCAGCTCCTGCGGGTTGAGCGCGCGGTAGCCGTCGTGATGCTGCTCGCCGCCCTCGCGCACCAGGTGCACGGCATGGATCGCGTAGGGCAGTCCCTTCAGGTTCAGGGCGATGCGCACGCGGTAGGCCGCGCTGGAGCGCCAGTAGCTGTAGAGCACCAGTCCGTGCTGCATGTGCGCCCTCTGCGCGCGTGCCGGGATCGCGCAGCGTACCCCGAGCCACGTCGGCTTTGAAGGGCCGATTTGCCTGCCTGCCGGCGCCGTCGGAAAATACGCGGCCCACCTGCTGCGGCGCCTGCCGCAGGCGTCCCCCTTACGGAACCGATCCCATGGCCGTCATCCGCATGACCGACCTCGACCCGCGCGGCAAGCGCGTGCTGATCCGGGAAGGCGAGCCGGGATCCGCCGCGAACTGCTACGGATAGCAGCCCGCGCCGGCGAGCGCCCGGCCATGGATGGCCGGGCCGTGGCACCGCACCAGGGACGGCTGCTCGTACGGGCTTACGCGCTTGCATTCGACACCCCATCCAAGGAAACGACCATGTCCGTGATTCGCATGACCGACCTCGACCTGCGCGGCAAGCGCGTGCTGATCCGGGAAGACCTCAATGTGCCGATCAAGGACGGCCGCATCACCTCGACGCAGCGCCTCGACGCCGCCCTGCCCACGCTGCGCACGGCGCGCGAGGCCGGCGCGCGCGTGCTGGTGATGTCGCACCTCGGCCGACCGAAGGAAGGCGTATTCGAGGCGTCCGAGTCGCTGGCACCGGTCGCCGACTGGCTGAGCCAGGCGCTGGGCAGCCCGGTGCGCCTGGTGCGCGACTACCTCGGCGGCGTCGAGGCGGCGCCCGGCGAAATCGTGCTGCTGGAGAACTGCCGCATGAACGTCGGCGAGGGCAAGGACGACGAGGCGCTGGCGAGGAAATACGCCGCGCTGTGCGACGTGTTCGTGATGGATGCGTTCGGCACCGCGCACCGCGCGCAGGCCTCGACCCACGGCGTGGCGAAGTTCGCGCCAGTCGCCTGCGCCGGCCCGCTGCTCTCGGCCGAACTGGATGCGCTGGCCAAGGCGCTGCACGCGCCGGCGCGGCCGCTGCTGGCGATCGTCGCCGGCTCCAAGGTGTCGACCAAGCTGACGCTGCTGGAGAACCTGGTCGGCCGCGTCGACCAGTTGATCGTCGGCGGCGGTATCGCCAACACCTTCATCGCCGCGGCCGGCTACGGCATCGGCAAGTCGCTGGCCGAGCCGGACCTGCTGGACGCCGCGCGCAAGGTGATCGCCGACGCCAAGGCGCGCGGCGCCGAAGTGCCGATCCCGAGCGACGTGGTGGTGGCGCCGGAGTTCTCGGCGAGCGCGCCGGCGACGGTCAAGCCGGTCGACCGGGTCGGCGCCGACGAGATGATCCTCGACATCGGCCCCGAAACCAGCGCGCGCTACGCCGCGCTGATCGCCCAGGCCGGCACCGTGGTCTGGAATGGCCCGGTCGGCGTGTTCGAGTTCGACCAGTTCGGCCGCGGCACGGAGACGCTGGCGAAGGCGATTGCCGCGTCGCGCGCGTTCTCGATCGCCGGCGGCGGCGACACCCTCGCCGCGGTGGACAAGTACGGCGTCGAGGGCGGCATCTCCTACATCTCCACCGGCGGCGGCGCCTTCCTCGAATTCCTCGAGGGCAAGACCCTGCCGGCGGTGGCGGTGCTGGAAGCGCGGGCGCAGGGCTGAACGGGCGCTGCGGGAAATCGCCTGCGCCGGTCGCCTGCGTGCAGGCGACCGCAATTGACCCCGCATACGGGAAAGACAAGACGACAGCATGCTCTGCCTGTTCGACCTCGACGGCACCCTGATCGACTCCGAGCGGGGCATCCTTGCCTGCATGCGCCACGCCTTCGCGCGCATGGACGCCGAGGCGCCGCCGACGGAGACGCTGCGCGGCTGGATCGGTCCGCCGCTGCGGCAGACGTTCCCGAGCGTGGTCGGCGACGACCCCGCGCGCGTCGAGCAGGCGGTGCGCCATTACCGCGAGCGCTTCGACGCGCTGGGCTGGGCCGAGCACGAGATCTATGCCGGCGTGCCGGAGCTGATCGACGCGCTCGCCGGCGCCGGTCGCCGCCTCGCCATCGTCACCACCAAGGTGCGCCCGCAGGCCGAGAAGATCGTCGCGCACCTGCCGTTCGGCGCCGCTTTCGCGCGCGTGTACGGCCCGGATGCGGACGGCCGGCACTGCACCAAGGCGACGATGATCGCGCAGGCGCTCGCCGATTTCGGCGTGCGCGCCGACGACGCGACGATGGTCGGCGACCGCCACTTCGACATCGAGGGCGCGCGCGCCAACGGCGTGCGCGGCATTGGCGCGCTGTGGGGCTTCGGCAACCGCGATGAGCTGGAAGCGGCCGGCGCGGACGCGCTCGCCGACGCGCCTGCGGCGCTGCGGGCATTGCTCGCCGGGGCGTAGGCGCGCCACGGCACGCGCTCGCGGCCCCGCGCAGCGTGCGCGCCGCGGCGGCCGCGGGCCGCGCGTCAGCGCAGGGCGGCCTTCACCGCGTCGGCGACGTGGGCGACGGTGAAGCCGAAGTGCTCGAACAGCACGTTGGCCGGCGCCGAGGCGCCGAACGTGGTCATGCCGATCACCGCGCCGTCGAGGCCGACGTACTTGCGCCAGTAGTCGGCGGTGCCGGCCTCGATCGCCACGCGCGCGCGGCACCACGACGGTAGCACGCCCTCGCGGTACTCCAGCGGCTGCGCGTCGAACGCTTCCGCGCACGGCATCGACACCACGCGCACGGCGATGCCCTGCTGCGCCAGCGCGCGCATCGACTCCATCGCCAGCTCAACCTCCGAGCCGGTGGCGATCAGGATCGCCTTGAACGCCGCCTCCGGCGGGTCGGACAGCACGTAGGCGCCGCGCGCGATGTCGGCGAGCTGCGCCGCGTCGCGCTGCTGGTGGGCCAGGTTCTGCCGCGAGAACACCAGGCAGGACGGGCCGTCGCGACGCTCGATCGCCGCCTTCCACGCCGCCGCGGACTCGACCGCATCGCATGGCCGCCAGACGCGGTTGTTGGGAATGTAGCGCAGGCTGGCCAGATGCTCGACCGGCTGGTGGGTCGGGCCGTCCTCGCCGAGCCCGATGGAATCGTGCGTGTAGACGTGGATCACGTGCGCCGGGATCAGCGCGGACATGCGCACCGCGTTGCGCGCGTAGTCGGAGAACACCAGGAACGTGGCGTCGTAGGGCAGGAAGCCGCCGTGCAGGGCGAGGCCGTTGCAGATCGCGGTCATGCCGAACTCGCGCACGCCGAAGTGCACGTAGTTGGCGCTGCCGTCGCTACTGTTGACGTCCTTGGAGCCCTTCCACACGGTCAGGTTCGAGCCGGCCAGGTCGGCCGAGCCGCCGATCAGCTCGGGCAGCAGCGGGCCGTAGGCGTCCAGCGCCATCTGCGAGGCCTTGCGCGAGGCGACCACCGGGCCGTCCGCCTGCAGCTTGCGGATGCAGGCATCGGCATGCACCTGCCAGCCGGCCGGCAGCTCGCCGGCCATGCGTCGCGCGAACTCGTCGGCGAGCGCGGGGTGCGCCTGCTCGTAGCGCGCGAACAGCGCGTTCCATGCCGCTTCGCGCTCGGCGCCACGCGCCTCGGCGTTCCAGGCGTCGTAGATCGCGTCGGGGATCGCGAACGGCGGATGCGTCCAGCCGAGCTGCCGGCGCGCGGCGGCGATCTCGTCCTTGCCGAGCGGGCTGCCGTGGCTGACTTCCTTGCCCTGCTTGCTGGGCGCGCCGAAGCCGATCACGGTCTTGCAGCAGATCAGCGTCGGCTTGTTCGGATCGAGCGCGGCCGACACCAGCGCCGCCTTGACCGCTTCCGGATTGTGGCCGTCGACGTCGCGGATCACTTCCCAGCCGTAGGCCTCGAAGCGCTTCGGCGTGTCGTCGGTGAACCAGCCGTGCACCTCGCCGTCGATGGAGATGCCGTTGTCGTCGTACAGCACGACCAGCTTGCCGAGCTTCAGCGTGCCGGCCAGCGAGGCGGCCTCGTGCGAGATGCCTTCCATCATGCAGCCGTCGCCGGCGAACACGTAGGTGTAGTGGTCGACGATCGGGAAGCCGTCGCGGTTGAAGCGCGCCGCCAGCACCTTCTCGGCCAACGCCATGCCGACGGCGTTGGCGAGGCCTTGGCCGAGCGGACCGGTGGTGGTTTCCACGCCCGGAGTTTCCGCGGCCTCGGGGTGACCGGCGGTCTTCGAATGCAGTTGGCGAAAGCGCTTCAGCTCCTCGATCGGCAGGTCGTAACCGGTCAGGTGCAGCAGCGCGTACTGCAGCATCGAGCCGTGGCCGTTGGACAGCACGAAGCGGTCGCGGTTGGGCCACTTCGGGTTGCCCGGGTTGTGGCTGAGGAAGTCGTTCCAGAGCACCTCGGCGATGTCGGCCATGCCCATCGGCATGCCCGGATGGCCGGACCTGGCCGCCTCCACGGCGTCCATCGCGAGGGCGCGGATGGCGTTGGCGAGTTCGCGGCGGGTCGGCATCGAGGATCTCCGGGGATCGTGGGGCTACAAAGCCGAAATTGTCGCCGATCGGGGGCTGGCTTGTCGCGCTCAGGTTCCTGAGCAAAAACTGAACGCACTGGTATTGTAATTGCATTCAGGACGCTCCAGCTACGGTCGAAGCGTGACCCGGCCGCGCAGGCGAACAAAGGCCGGGCACCTTCACCGCGACGTCCCCCGCGCCGCGGCTTCACTACGAATATGGAGATACTCCCCATGAAGAAGTCCCTGACTGTCCTCGCCCTCGTCGCCGGTATCGCAGCCGCGCCGGCCTTCGCCCAGGACGCCGGTGCCACCAACGGCTGGTTCGTCAACGGCAACGTCGGCCAGGCCTCGGTCGACAAGGGCCCGTACAACGACAGCGACACCGCCTACGGCATCAACGGCGGCTATCGCTGGGCCGTCGCCCCGCAGACCCTGCTCGGCGTCGAGGTCGGCTACAACGACCTCGGCAACATCAAGCTGAAGAACGCCTTCAACAGCGACCCGGTGGTCGCCAACGACAAGTCCAAGCTGCACGGCTGGACCGCGGGCGTGAACGGCCACTACAACTTCACGCCGAACTGGTACGCCAGCGCGCGCGCCGGCATCTATGGCTGGACCGGCCACGGCGTCAACGACAACGGCGCCGCGCCGGTGCGGGTCAGCGCCGACAACACCGACTGGTACGGCGGCGTGGGCTTCGGCTACGACTTCAGCAACAACTTCGGCATCGGCCTGAACTACGACTACTACAAGGCCGACAACAAGGGCCTCGACCTCAGCACCGACATGTGGTCGGTGGGCGCCGAGTACCGCTTCTGATGAACGGCGCGCGGGGCGCCGGCGGCATCGGTGCCCCGCACGCTGCGTTACCCCACGGTTTTCCAGCAGCATCGCGCCGCGCGCCCGCACCGCGCGTGCTGCACACGAGTCCGAAGGCCCGACCCGGGCCTTCAGGCCGGTCCGCGCAAGCGGGCCGCGTGTGGCCAGAGCACCGACGCCTCGGGACAGGCGCCGCCCCCTTCCCCGCTCGCACCGCACTCTCCAACTTAACGGGCGCCGTACGGCGCCCGTTTTTTTTCTCGTTCCTTGATCCAACACACGATGGATCGGCACACGCGCCCCTAGAGTCGCCGCGCCGTGCCCGCGGGGGATCGAGCGCGACAGGAAGCGCTGACCGAGCATGGGCCGGCGGCGCAGAAACATCGCCAAGCCATACAGGACACCTGAAAAATGAAGAAGAGCATGCTTGCGCTCGCCCTGGTCGCGTGCGCCTTCGCTGTCCCGACCCTCAGCCAGGCCGCCGACTACAGCAGCGGCGTCTTCGTCAACGGCCAGGTCGGCCAGTCCAAGCTGAAAGGCGTCAACGCCTCCGACGACACCGACACCGGCTTCGCCATCAACGGCGGCTACCGCTGGGCGGTATCGCCGTCCGTGCTGCTCGGCGTCGAAGCCGGCTACGTCGACCTTGGCAAGTTCACCGACAAGGTTCCCGGCGCCAGCGCCGAGTTCAAGCTGAGCGGCTGGAACGTCGGCGTCAACGGCAAGTTCGCCATCGCCGAGCAGTGGTATTTCTCCGCGCGCGCCGGCTTCTTCAATGGCCACCGCAAGCTGAGCGGCACCGTCGACACCGGCGCCGGCATCATCTCGGTCAGCGAAAGCAACAACAAGAACAAGTACTACGGCGGCGTGGGCTTCGGTTACGACTTCAGCAACAACGTCAGCGTCGGGCTGAATTACGACCGCTACTGGGCGAACGACTCCGACATCGACGCCAAGGGCGACCTGCTGTCGGTCAGCGCCGAGTACCGCTTCTGATCGGACACCGCATCGCCCAGGCGATGCCGCAAACGAAAACGGGCGCCGCGAGGCGCCCGTTTTTTCGTCCGCCGACGGAACCGCTCAGGCGGCCCTGGACCACTGGCCGAGCGCGGCGAGGCCGTTTTCCTTCGCGCGCTGCGCGACGGTGTTCTGCGCGGCGGCGAAGTTGCCGGCCATGTCCTTGGCCCACAGCTTCAGCGCGGCCTGCTGCATGGCGCGGCCGTAGGAGAACGACAGCGGCCACGGGTGCGGGCCCATCTGGTTCATCGCGTTGAGGTGCGCGGTGGCCATCTCGTCGCTCTGGCCGCCGGACAGGAACACGATGCCCGGCAGCGCGGCCGGCACGGTCGTCTTCAGGCAGCGGATGGTCGCCTCGGCGACTTCCTCGATGTCCGCCTGCTCCGCGCAGTCCTTGCCGGACAGCACCATGCTGGCCTTGAGGATGGTGCCCTCGAGCATCACGCCCTGCTCGTACAGCGAGGCGAACAGGCTGCGCAGCGTGGCCTCGGTGACGTCGTAGCAGAGGTCGATGTCGTGGTCGCCGTCCATCAGCACCTCCGGCTCGACCATCGGCACCAGGCCCGCTTCCTGGCACAGCGCCGCGTAGCGCGCCAGCGCGTGGCAGTTGGCGTCGATGCAGGTGGAGCTGGGCATGTCCTCGCCGATGGCGATCACCGCGCGCCACTTGGCGAACCTGGCACCGAGGCGCGCGTACTCGTTGAGGCGCTCGCGCAGGCCGTCGAGGCCTTCCGTCACCACCTCGCCGGGAAAGCCGGCCAGCGGGTGCGGGCCCTTGTCCACCTTGATGCCCGGCAGGATGCCGTTGTCCAGCATGATCTTGGTGAACGGCACGCCGGCCTTGGTCGACTGGCGGATGGTCTCGTCGTACAGGATCGCGCCGGAGATGTGCTCGTTCAGGCCCGGCGTGGTCAGCAGCATCTCGCGGTAGGCGCGGCGATGCTCCTCGCTGTTCTCCACGCCGACGGCATCGAAGCGCTTCTTGATGGTGTTGTTCGACTCGTCGATCGCGATGATGCCCTTGCCCGGGGCGACCATCGCCTGGGCGATGCTCTCAAGCTGTTCGATGCTCATGACCACTCCGAAAAGACCGATGGCCGGACGTGACCCGGCCGTTGCGCCGCCTCCGCCGGAGTGCGGCTCCCAGGGGGAACGCGGATTATAGGCCAGCCCATGGCGCCATGCCCGGCCGGCAAGGCGCCCGCTCAGCCGGCGGGCGCGCCGAAGCCGGGCAGGCGGCAAGCCGCGCCGATGCGGTCGCGTTCGGCCTGCACCTGCGCCTGCGCCGCCGAGGAAGCGCCGGCCGGCGCCCGCGGCAGGTTGAACGGCACCACCAGGTAGGTGCGCACCGGCTCGCGCGCCAGGTTGGCCGGCGCGAACGCATAGCGCATGTTGCCCACCATGCTGAGCGCCACCTTGCCGAGATCGCCCTGCGGCACCACGCGCTCGAGCTTGAGGTCGTAGGTGGCGCCGTCGGAACCGATGGTGTAGCTGACCGCCGCGCAGCTCGGCTTGTCGAGATTCTTGCCCGAGATCGGCGCGTCGGCGGTCAGCTCGGCACGGTTGGACAGGATCCAGTAGTGCTCCAGCCGCTCCGGCGCGACGCGGCGGGTGGCGGCCTGGGCGGCCGCGCCGACGAGGATCAGCCCGATGCCGGCCAGCACCGCTGCGGTACGAGGCGTGCGCTCACAGCCCTTCATGTCCACTCTCCGCCACGCGATGGCCCAAACGGACGGTCAATCTATCAGCCCGGCGCGGGATTGACGATCCGCCGCGGCGCTGCCGGATCGCACTCTGTGCCGCACGCGGCGCACGCGATCTGCGTCAGATCAAGACTGCCGCCCGACGGTCAAGCAGCCAGGCGGACGCCGCGCGCGCGCACCTCCGCGTGCTCCGTCTCCCGATGTCCCGGCCGCCGTCACAGGTCGCGCAGGCTCTCGGCGATGCCGTCCGGCCCAACGCGCAGCAGCTTCAGGGTGTTGGTGCCGCCGAGGCGGCCGGTGCGGTCGCCGTGGGTGAGGATCACGCGGTCGCCCTCGCCGAGCGCGCCGAGCGCGAACAGGTGCTGCACGGCGCTGCGGGCGACGTGGGCCGGCTCGACGTCGCCGGCATCGAAGCGCACCGGCACCACGTCGCGCAGCAGCAGCATGCGCCTGCGCGCGGCATCGTTGCCCGCCAGCGCGTAGATCGGCACCGCGGAGCGGTAGCGCGACAGCCACTGCGCGGTGGCGCCGGATTCGGTCAGCGCGACGATCGCGCGCGCGCCGACGCGCCCGGCCAGGAACATCGCCGCCATCGCGATCGCCTGGTCGGTGCGATCGAGCTGGTGCGCGACCTGCGACAGGTCCTCGGTCGGCTCGAACTGGCGCTCGGCGCCGAGGCAGACGCGGCGCATCGCCGCCACCGCCTTGTCCGGATGCTTGCCGGCCGCGGTTTCCTGCGAAAGCATCACCGCGTCGGTGCCGTCGATCACCGCGTTGGCGACGTCCAGCACTTCGGCGCGGGTCGGGATCGGCGCCTCGACCATCGACTGCAGCATCTGCGTGGCGGTGATCACCGCGCGGTTGCGCGCCAGCGATTCGCGGATGATCTTCTTCTGCAGGCCGGGCAGCTCGGCGTCGCCGATCTCCACGCCGAGATCGCCGCGCGCGACCATCACCGCGTCCGCCGCGTCGATGATCTCGCCGAGCACGTCGATCGCCTCGGCGCGCTCGATCTTGGCGACCAGCGCGCCGTGGCCGCCGGCCGCGCGCAGCAGCGCGCGCGCTTCGGCGAGGTCGGCGGCGCTGCGCACGAACGACACCGCGAGGAAGTCCGCGTCCAGCTCGGCGGCGAGGCGGATGTCGGCGCGATCCTTGTCGGACAGCGCGGCGACGCTGAGGCCGCCGCCCTGCCGGTTCAGCCCCTTGCGGTCGGACAGGCGGCCGCCGAAACGCACCCGGCAGCGCACCTCCGGCGCGGCCACCTCGACCACGTCCAGCGCGATCAGGCCGTCGTCCAGCAGCAGCACGTCGCCGACGCGCACGTCGCCGGGCAGGCCGAGGTAGCTGACGCCGACGCGGCTGGCGTCGCCGGGCGGCGCGTCGGCGCGGCAGTCCAGCGTGAACGGCTGGCCGGCGGCCAGCTCGACCGGCCCGGCGGCGAAATGTTCGATGCGGATCTTCGGCCCCTGCAGGTCGGCCAGCACGCCGACCTCGCGGTCGATCGCGGCGGCGGCCGCGCGCACCGCCGCGGCGCGGCGCAGGTGGTCGTCGGCGTTGCCGTGCGAGAGGTTCAGGCGAACCACGTCGACGCCCTCTTCGAGCAGCCGGGCCAGCATGCCCGGCGCATCGGTGGCGGGTCCGAGGGTGGCGAGGATCTTGGTGCGGCGGATCGTGCTCATGCCGTCAAGCTAGCACAGCCCGACGGCGGCGCCGCGACCGCCGCTCCGCAATCGTTTTCAGCGCGCCAGCGCCCGGTTCAGCAGCGCGGCGAGGCGCGCGCCCGCTTCGCGCAGGCGGCGTTCGGCCAGCGGGCGTTCCGCGGCGACATAGGCCGCGTCGATGGCATGACCGCGCGGATAGACGCCGTCGTCGCGGACGATGCGGCAGGATTCCTGCGCCCACTGCGCCGGCGGATCGTCCAGCGGCGGCGAGGGCGGCGGTAGCGACACCGGGCCGTCGTCGTCCAGTGCCGCCGCGTACGCCCGCCAGCGCAGGCCGCGCGAATCCAGCAGCAGCGAGTCCCACACCGCGTGCAGGTTCGTGCCCTGCTCGCCATGGCGCACCTGGTAATCGTTGCCGCCCTTGTCGTCGCGGTAGCCGGCGTGCAGCGGCTGGTGCACGTCGGCGACGAAGTGCACGACGAACTTCAGCGCCTCGCGGCGCTCGGCGTCGGGGCGCGAACGGTCGGCGAGGATCGCGGCGTAGCGGTCGATCGCCGCGACCACGCACTGGCCGTCGCGGCAGTCGCGCGGCGGCACGTAGACGCAGTCGGCGCCGCGGAAATTGACGTAGTGCAGCCGGCGCGTGCGCTCCGCCAACGCGCGCTGCGCGGGATCGTCGCGCAGCTCGTCGGCCCAGGTGGCGACGTCGGCCAGCGTGCGCGCGTGCTCGGGCGCGAGCAGGCGCTCGACCTCGGCGCGCGCGGCCGGGGACAACTGCTGCCCGGCCAGCTCGGCAACCACGCGATGGCCCAGCGGCCCCCACGCCCGGGCGGGCGCGGCGGCGAAGGCGGCGAACAGGCATGCGATCCACAACGATCGGTGCATGGGGGGAAAGGCGGCGGGTCGTGGCGCAAAGCGTGCGAGTGTGCCACAGCCCGCGCCGGGACGGCGCAGGCGTCGCGCCCGCTAATCCGGCCCCTCGCGGTGCGCCAGCCAGGCGTAGTACAGCAGCGGGATCACCAGCAGGGTCAGCAGGGTCGAGACCAGGATGCCGAAGATCAGCGACACCGCCAGGCCCTGGAAGATCGGGTCGTCGATGATGAAGAAGCCGCCGATCATCGCCGCCAGCGCGGTCAGCGCGATCGGCTTGGCGCGCACCGCCGCGGCCTCGATCACCGCCTCGCGCAGCGGTCGCCCGGCGGCGCGCGCGTGGTTGATGAAGTCGATCAGCAGGATCGAGTTGCGCACGATGATGCCGGCCAGCGCGATCATGCCGATCATCGAGGTGGCGGTGAACTGCGCGCCCACCAGCGCATGCCCGGGCATCACGCCGATCACGGTCAACGGGATCGGCGCCATGATGATCAGCGGCACCACGTAGCTGCGGAACTGGCCGACCACCAGCAGGTAGATCAGCAGCAGGCCGACCGAATAGGCCAGGCCCATGTCGCGGAACGTCTCGTAGGTGATCTGCCATTCGCCGTCCCACTTCACCGCGTAGCGCGTGGCGTCGTCCGGCTGGGCGATGAAGCGCTGCTGCAACCGCTGCCCGGCCACGGCGTCGTGGCGCAGCTTGCCGACCATCGCGAACATGCCGTACAGCGGGCTGTCGGTGCGGCCGGCGTCGTCGCCGGTCACGTAGGCGTAGGGCAGCAGGTCCTTGTGGTAGATCGCCTTCTCCCAGTTCGCCGGGCGCACCGCGACCACTTCCGACAGCGGCACCAGCGCGCCGTCCTGCGCGCGCACGCGCAGCGCCAACAATTGCGCCAGCGCCGCCTGGTCGCCCGCCGGCAGGCGCAGGCGCACCGGCACCGCGTACTTGGAGCGGCCGTCCATCAGGTAGGTGGCGTCGACGCCGGACAGCGCCGCGCGCAGCGCCTGCGCGATGGCCGCCTGGTCGAGGCCGAGCCGCGCCGCGCGCTCGCGATCGACCACCATCACCTCGCGCGGCGCGTCCGCCTCGACGCTGGTGTCGACGTCGACCAGGTCGGGGTCGGCGCGGAAATCCTTCTCGAGGCCGAGCGCGATCGCGCGCACCTTGGCGTAGTCGGGGCCGTAGATCTCGGCCACGATCGGCGCCAGCACCGGCGGGCCCGGCGGCACCTCCACCACCTTGACCGAGGCGCCGTAGCGCGTGCCGATCGCGGCCAGCGCCGGGCGCACCGCCAGCGCGATCGCATGGCTCTGGCGCTTGCGCCTGGCCTTGTCGACCAGCGTCACCTGCAGGTCGCCGACGATCGGGCCGCTGCGCAAGTAGTACTGGCGCACCAGGCCGTTGAAGGTCATCGGCGAAGCGGTGCCGGCATAGCCCTGGTAGTTCTCCACCTCGGGCACGCGGTCCAGCGCGTGCGCCAGTTCGGTCAGCAGGCGGTCGGTAGTCTCCAGCGTGCTGCCCTCGGGCATGTCGACGACCACCTGGAATTCCGACTTGTTGTCGAACGGCAGCATCTTCAGGATCACCGCCTTCACCACCACCAGGCCGGCGGCGGCGATCACCAGCGCGCCCATCGCGACGAACAGCCGGCGGCGGCGGCGCGGCGCGCGCTCGCCTTCGAGGAACGGCAGCATCGCGCGGCGGAACAGGCGCAGCAGGCGGCCGCCGCGCGTCGCTTCGCGCGCTTCCTCCGCCGGCGGCACGTGGTGGTGGCCGAGCAGCTTCAGCGCCAGCCACGGCGTCACGACCAGCGCCACCGCCAGCGACAGCAGCATGCCGGCGGAGGCGTTGATCGGGATCGGCCGCATGTACGGGCCCATCAGGCCGGAGACGAACGCCATCGGCAGCAGCGCGGCGATCACGGTGAAGGTGGCGAGGATGGTCGGCCCACCGACTTCGCTGACCGCCTCGGGAATCGCCTGGCGCAGGCTGTGCCCGCCCAGCGCCATGTGCCGGTGGATGTTCTCGACCACCACGATGGCGTCGTCGACCAGGATGCCGATCGAGAAGATCAGCGCGAACAGCGACACCCGGTTGATGGTGAAGCCCATCGCCCAGGAGGCGAACAGGGTCAGCATCAGGGTGATGATCACCGCCGAGCCGACCACGACCGCCTCGCGCCAGCCCAGCGTCATCAACACCAGCAGCACCACCGAGAAGGTGGCGAAGATCAGCTTGTGGATCAGCTTGTCAGCCTTGTCGGTGGCGGTCCGGCCGTAGTCGCGGGTCACCGCCACATGCACGCCGGCCGGGATCGACACGCCCTGCAGCGCTTCGACGCGGCGCGCGATCGCGGTGGTGATGTCGGCGGCGTTGGTGCCGGACTTCTTGGCGATGGCGACCGTCACCGCCGGCGCGATGCCGGTCGCCGGCCCGCCCTTGCCGGGCGGTGTGCCGAACCAGACGTAGCGGCTGGGCAGGTCGGCGCCCTGGCGGATCGTCGCCACGTCGGAGAGGAACACCGGCTGGCCGTGCTTGAGGCCGATCACCAGATCGGCGACCTCGTCGGCGTCGGCGAGGAAGGTGCCGGCGGTGACCGGCACGTCGCGGTCGCCGGCGACGCGCTCGCCCGCCTGGCTGACCGCATTGGCGGCGCCGAGCGCGCGCGACAAGTCGCCGATGGCGAGGCCGTAGGCGGCCATCTTCGCCGCGTCGAGCTGCACCACCACCGCGCGCTCGGGCGCGCCGATGGTGTACACGTCGCGCGTGCCGGGAACGCGCTTGAGCTCGGTCTCCAGCGTGTGCGCCACCTCGGCCAGCTCGGTGGCGCCGCGCTGCGCGTCGTCGGTCCACAGCGTCAGCGCCATCACCGGCACGTCGTCGATGCTCATCGGCCGGATCAGCGGCGGGCCGACGCCGAGGCCGGGCGGCACGAAGTCCTGGTTCTGGAACACCTGGTTGTACAGGCGCACGATCGCGGTCTGGCGCGGCACGCCGACCTGGAACTCGACGGTGATCACCGCCATGCCCGGCCGGCTGACCGAGTAGACGTGCTTGACGCCCTGGATCTCGGCGAGCTTCTGCTCCAGCGGGAACGCGACCAGGTTCTCGACGTCGTGCACGTCCGCGCCGGGGAACGGCACGAACACGTTGGCCATGGTCACGTCGATCTGCGGCTCTTCCTCGCGCGGCGTGATCAGCGCCGCGGCGAGGCCGAGCAGCAGCGCCGCCAGCGCCAGGATCGGCGTCAGCGGGTTGTCCTGGAAGGCGCGCGCGATGCGCCCGGAAAAACCGAGCCGCGGCTCGCTCATCGCGCCGGCTCCGCCGCGTGCTGCTTGGCGAGAAACAGCGCGGCCGCACCGGGATCGGCGGCGACCTTCTCGCCGGCGGCGAGGCCCGCCAGCACTTCGACCTTGTCGCCGTAGCGGTGGCCGAGGCGCACCTGGCGCAGGCTGACGGCGTTGTCCGCGCCGATCACGTACACGCCGCTGACCTCGCTGCGCTGCACCAGCGCGCTCGCCGGCAGCAGCAGGCGCCTGGCCTCGCCGACCGCGAACGCGGCCTTGACGGTCATGCCCGGGTACAGCCCGGTCTTCTGCGGCGGCAGGTCGAGGCGCACGCTGAAGGTGTGCGTGTCCGGGTCGGCGTACGGGAACACCGTCACCTTGGCCGCGGCGACGCGATGCACGCCACCGTCGAGCAGCACGTCGGCGGCGTTGAAGCGGCGGATCGCGTCGACCGCGCTCTGCGGCACCTGCACGTTGACGCGCAGTTCCTCCAGCGACACGCCGGAGATCAGCGGCTGGCCCGGCTGCACCGCCTCGCCGACCTGCACATGGCGCTTGGTAACGATGCCGGAATACGGCGCGCGCACCACGGTGTAGTCGAGCTGCTGGCCGACTTCGCGCAGCGCGGCCTGCGCCGACTGCAGCGCCGCGCGCGCGGCGTCGCGGCGCGCCAGCGCCTGGTCGAGCTGCGCCTTGGCGACCAACTTGCGCGCGTAGATCTCGGCGGTGCGCTGGTACGAGGCCTGCGCCTCGTCGTAGGTCGCCTGCGCCGCCGCCAGCGCGGCCTGCGCGCGCCGCTGCGCGGACTGCTGCTCGACGTCGGTGAAGCGCACGACCACCGCGCCGGCCGGCACGTAGTCGTTGACGTCGAACGGCAGCTCGACCACGCGGCCGGCCGTCTGCGCCGACATGGTCGCCTGGTGCACCGCCTCGACCACGCCGTCCCAGGCCTGCTCGCGGCGCGCCTGCTGCGGCTGCACGGTCAGCATCGCCAGCGGCGGCGGCGCCTGCGGCGACGGCGCCTGCTGCGCCCCGCCGCAGGCGGCGAGCAGCGCGGAAGCGGCCAGCGGCAGCAGGCGGCGCAGCGCGGCGCAGCGGGCGGCGTGGCGCATCAGCGGGCCTCGTCGATCATGTGCCGGGTCGCGTCCTCGACCTCGCGCGCGACGGCGGCCAGCGCCGGATCGTCGGACAGCATCGCCAGCATGCGCTGCGGCTCGATCATGCCGATGCGCGTGGCGCCGCCCTCGGTGTACACCGAGATGCGGCACGGCAGCGCCATGTTCAGGCGCAGGTCGGTGGCCAGCACGCTCGCCGCATGGCGCGGGCTGCATACCTCGAACACCTTGCACTCGCCGGCGAACGCCTGGCCCTTGCCGCGCAGCGTGGCGCCGATGTCGTGCACGTGCAGCACGCCGAACTGGTGGCGCCTGACGGCGGCGTCGAGGTCGTCCACCGCCTGCGCGAAGGTCTTGTCCGATTTCACGATGTAGTACACGTCCGCTCTCCGTTGGCTGCGATGCGCATGGTCGTCACGACGGGAACGCGCAGCCGGGCTTCAGGCCGAGCTTGCGCAGGATGCGCGCCAGCGGACAGAAACCGGTGAACGAGGACTGCAGCAGGTTGGCGCCGACGAACAGCGCCAGCAGCAGCCACCACGGCGAGAAGAAGTACGCAAGCGCCACGCTGAGGATCACCACGCTGCCGGCGAAGCGCATCACCATGCGGTCGATATTCATGCCTTTCTCCTGGGTCGGTCGCGAACCGGCGTCATCGCTTGCCGCCGGCGGGTTTCAGCCGCTCGATGCCGAGCGCCTTGAAGATGTATTTCTCGTAGATCGGTTCGGTGTTGCCCGAGCGCAGCTTGCCGAGGTAGTACTTCTCGAACGCCACCTTGGCCACGTGCACCCACTTGCCGATCCTGGTCCAGGTGACGTTGCGCGGCGGGATCTGCGGCAGCGCGACGAACGCGGCGCCGGTATCGCCCATGTCGGCCAGGCACACCGCGTTCCAGGTCGCCTCCGCCGTGGCCGGGCGGCCGGCCAGCTCGTCGCGCAGGTTGGTGGCGATCGCCGTCACCATCGACTCGATCATGAAGCCGGTCTTGGGCGCGCCGGTCGGCACCGGCGTCGGCTCCACCGGCGGGATCGCCACGCACACGCCGGCGGAGAAGATGTTGGGGTACTTCGGATTGCGCTGGTGCTGGTCGATCTGCACGAAGCCGCGCGGGTTGACCAGGCCCTCCACGGCGCGCACCGCGTCGACGCCGGTGAACGCCGGGATCACCATCGAGTAGGCGAACGGCAGCGCGTGCTCCTGCGCCACCTTGCCCTGCGCATCCAGTTCCTCCACGCGCATCTCGGCGAGGCGCACCTCCTTGATGCGCGCGTTGGCGATCCAGCGGATGTGGCGCTGGCGCATCTCCGCCTCCATCAGCCCCCTGGAGTCGCCCACGCCGCCGAGGCCCATGTGGCCGATGTACGGCTCGCTGGTGACGAAGGTCATCGGCACCTTGTCGCGCAACTTGCGCTTGCGCAGGTCGGCATCGAGGATCATCGCGAACTCGTAGGCCGGGCCGAAGCAGCTCGCGCCCTGCGCCGCGCCGACCACGATCGGGCCGGGCTGCTGCAGGAACGCCTGGTAGGCGGCCCAGGCGGCGCTCGCGTGCGGCGTGGTGCACACCGACTGCGTGTGGCCGTCCGGTCCGAGCCCGGGCACCTCGTCGAAGGCGAGGCGCGGGCCGGTGGTGATCACCAGGTAGTCGTACGGCACGCTGCGCCCGCCCTTGGTCAGCAGCCGGTTTTCGGCGGGACGGATCTCGGCCGCCGGGTCGTCGATGAACTCGATGCCGCGCTTGCGCAGGTGCACGGCGGCCTCGAGCTGGATCTCGTCGGGCTGGCGCCAACCCACCGCCACCCACGGGTTGGACGGCGTGAACGAGAAGCGCGGGCCGTCGCCGACCACCGTGACCGCGTGGGCGGCACCCAGCAGCGCCTTGATTTCGTAGGCGGCGCTCATCCCGCCCAAACCCGCACCGAGCACAACGATCTTGGCCATGACCGACTCTCCTCCGCATGCGCGCTCAGGCTAGGCAGCTCGCCGGCCGCGGACTTGATCCTGATCCAGCCCCGCGGATATCTTTAATAACTAATTTAGCATTAGCTTATTTAGTCGGTGCTACGATGTCAACGCTCGCCGGCCACGCACCGGCGTTTCGGTAACGCCGCCATGACCACCACCTTCCCGTTCGATCTCGAAGCCATGCAGGGCAGCGCCGACGAGGCCTCGCGCCTGCTCAAGCCGTTGGCCAACGCCCAACGCCTGCGCGTCCTCTGCCTGCTGGTGGGCCAGGAACTGTCGGTCGGCCAGATCAACGAGCGCCTCGAGGGCCTGAGCCAGTCCGCGCTCTCCCAGCATCTGGCGAAGCTGCGCAGGGAAGGTCTGGTGCAGACCCGGCGCGAATCGCAGACGATCTGGTACCGGCTCGCCGAAGGTCCGGTCGAGCGCCTGATCGCGACGCTGCACGACATCTATTGCGGCAGCGGCGCCGACGAGGCGCCGACGCGCGCCGCGCCGCGCCCGCGGCGCCGCTGCTGACCCGTCGCTTCCGTCGCGGCCAAGCCGCCGAAAGCCAGGCAGCGCGCCACTTATCGCGGCGCAACATGACACTGCGGCAAATTGTCGCTATATACCCCTAGGGGTATTTCGGGCCACCCGACTTTCCCCGCGCGCCGTCAACAGCCCTGGAGCGTTCGACATGCGACAGCGACCGATCTGGAATGCCTACCTGGCGGGTGCGGCACTCGGCCTCGTCCTGCTTCTGACTTTCGTCCTCACCGGCCACGGCCTGGGGGCTTCGGGCGCGCCCACCGCGGTCGCCGCCGCCGCGTCCGATGTCCTCGCGCCGACCGCGACCCAGGGCAACGGCTACCTCGGCCCGATGGTGGCCGAGGGCAACAACCCGCTGAACAGCTGGATCGTCTGGGAAGTGCTGGGCATGGGCATCGGCGCGTTGCTCGCCGCCTGGTGGTCGGGGCGCCTGCGCTTGCGCGTGGAAGGCGCGCCGCGCTTCGGCACGGGCGGCAGGCTTGCCCTGGCGCTGTTCGGCGGGATCGCCTCGGGTTTCGGCGCGCGCGTCTCGGCCGGCTGCACCAGCGGCCTTGGCCTGTCGGGCGCGGCCACCCTGGCGACGGCGGGGTTCGTGTTCCTGATCGGCTTCTTCGGCTTCGGCCTGCTGACCGGCCTGCTCACGCGGAGGATGTGGCAATGATCCTGTCGTTCGGATGGAACGGCCCGCTCTCGGGCCTGGTCTGCGGGGTCCTGTTCGGCTACGTGCTGCAGCGCGGCGGTCTCGGCAACGGCTGCCGGCTGTCGGCGCAGTTGCGCCTGCAGGACTGGACGGTGTTCAACGTGATGTTCACCGCGATCCTGGTGGCGGCCAGCGGCCTGTACGTGCTCGAACTGGCCGGCCTCGTGCGGCAGACCGATCTGTTCGTGCCGACGACCTACCTCTGGGCCACCCTGCTGGGCGGCGCGCTGATCGGCACCGGCATGAGCGTGGGCGGTTACTGCCCGGGCACGTCGATCGTGGGCGCGGCGGCGGGGCGACTCGACGGCATCGTGTTCTTCGTCGGCCTGATCATCGGCGTGTTCCTGTTCGCGGGCATCTACGACCGCATCGCGCCCATGCTGACGGCCGCGGCGGGTCCGGAAGCGCAGACCCTGGGCCAACTGCTCGGCCTGCCGGTATGGGCGGTGCTGGCGCTGCTGATCGGATGCGCCGTCGCCGTGAGCTGGTTCACCCGCCGCACCGGCACTTCCCCATCGATCACCTGCGCCGACTGACCCCGGCCCCCATCCCGTCGCGAGGCGGCCACCGATGAAAGCGAAGAAGCATACCCACCCGGCATCGCTCGCGGGCGCCTTGTCCGCCGTGACCCTGGCGCTCGGCGCGCTGGCGCCGCTGCCCGCGGCGCTGGCCCCGTTCGCGGGCATCCAGAACGCGCGGGCGCAGACCAACCCGTGCGTGCCGCAGAAAACGCGCAGCGCCAACCCGTGCGCACCGCAGAAAACGCGCAGCGCCAATCCGTGCGCACCGCAGAAAACGCGCAGCGCCAATCCCTGCGCGCCGAGCAAGGCCGCCAACCCATGCGCGCCGAAGGCGGGCACGAAGGCGAGCAAGCCGAAGTGCGACCAGGCCGCGCCGAAGAACCCGTGCGCGCCGAAGCCCAAGTGCACGCAGGACGACGGCAAGTGACGATGCCCGCGCCGCGCGCCGACGCCGACAGCCCGTACCTGCACTTCCCGCGGGTCCGCATCGCCAGGCGCCTGCGCATGCTCGACCGCACGCGCCGCGCGCGCGCCTACGCGGCGGCCGGCACGCTGGTCGACAGCCTGAAGGCGTTCGTCGGCGCCGGCCACGCGCCGCTGGCGGCGCTGGTCGACGACGGCGCCGCGCCGGAGGCGTGGCGGCATTACCGGTCCGCCGGCGCCGCCGGTCGACTCGAGGGCAAGCCGGGCGGACTGCACTACTACTATCACGCGCACGCGGCAGCCGGCACGCCGCGCGGAGAGCACGGGCACTTCCACCTGTTCGCGCGGCTCGATCCCGCCGCGGATGGCGCGCCGCGCTATGCGCACCTGGTCGCGATCGGCGTCGACGCTCGGGGGCTGCCGCTGCGCCTGTTCACCACCCAGCGCTGGGTCACCGACGAAACCTGGCTGCCCGCCGCGCGCGTGATCGCGCTGGCGGAACGCATCGCCGCTGCGCCGGCCGCACGAACCGATCCGGTCGAGGGCTGGCTGCGCGCGCAGCTCGGCGTGTTCGCGCCGCAGATCGCCGCGCTGCTGCGCCACCGCGACCGGCGCATCGCCGCGCGCCGGCGCGGCGGCCGTCGGCCCGGGCTGTCCGAGGACCGGCGCATGTATGTACTCAGCCAGTGCCGGGTGTCGGTCGAGGACCAGCTCGCCGCGCTCGACCGCGTTTTCCACTAGGCATCCACAGAGCCGGGGTCTCGCCATGTCCATGCGCATCACATCGGTCATCACACTCGCGTTCGCGCTGTTCGCGCCCGCGATCGTCCACGCGGTCGAACTGCCCGGTCCGCTGGTGAGCCCGCAGTGGCTCGCGCAGCACCGCGCGGAGGTCAACGTCGTCGACGTGCGCGACGACCTGGCCTCCTTCACCAAGGCGCCCGCGTTCGTCACCGAGAACGGCAAGCCGTCGCTGTCCGAACTTGGCGGACACATCCCCGGCGCGCTGCCGCTCGACTTCGCCAAGGTGCGCACGGCGCGCCAGATCGACGGCCGCGAGATCAAATGGATGCTGCCCGACCGCGACGCCTTCCAGGCGCTGATGCGCGCGACCGGCGTCCGCGCCGACCGCCCCACCGTGATCGTCGCCAACGGCGAGTCCGGCGGCGACCTCGACATGGCCGCGCGCGTGTACTGGTCGATGAAGGTGTACGGCGACGACCACCTGGCGATCCTCGACGGCGGCACCGCCGGCTGGCTGCAGCAGGGCCTGCCGTTCAGCGCCGCCGCGGCCACGCCCGGCGCCGGCAACTGGGCCGCGACCGCGGCGCGCATGCAATACGTGGCCAGCAGCGAGGACGTCGCCAAGGCGATCGGCACCGGCGTGCAGATGGTCGACGCGCGGCCGCTGGCGTTCTACGTCGGCCTGGCCAAGAAGCCGAACGTGGCGCAGGCCGGCCACATCGAGGGCGCGGTCGACTTCCCGCCGGAGCTGCGCACGGTCAAGGCCGACGGCGGCGAGCGCTTCCTCGACGCGGCCCGTTACGCGGCGGTGCTCAAACACGTGGACGTCGACCCGGGCAAGCCGAGCATCACCTACTGCAACACCGGCCACCTCGCGTCGGGCGCCTGGTTCGTGCTCAGCGAAGTGATGAAGAACCCGAGTGTGCGGCTGTACGACGGCTCGATGTACGAATGGACCACCGAGCAGCGCCCGGTGGTCGGACTGCCCTGAGGCGACCGCGCGCGGTGGCACGCGGCTGCGGCGATGAGCTCCACGGCGACGCGCGCCCCGGTCGGGCCGCGTCGGCGCAAGACGCGGAGAAACGCATGGATCGACAGGATCCGAAGCGGGGCCGACTGCTACCGGCGCCGGAAAACTTCCTCGGCGCCCCCGGGCAGGCGCGCCGGCGCGCGCTCGGCAACCTGATCGCCGGCGGCGCGGCGCTGCTCGGCGCGCGCGCGCTGCACGCCGCAGGCGCGCCGGCGGATCCCGCGCACCTGCCGCCCAACGTGCCGCCGTGGTCGCAAGTGCTCGGCCAGCCGGTCGGCGCAAACCCGTACGGCGTGCCTGCCTCCTACGAGAAGAACATCATCCGCCGGCTCAGCCCCGGCCTCACCACGACCAAGCATTCCTCGGTGGCATTCACGCCGCTGCAGAACCTGTTCGGCATCATCACCCCCAACGGCCTGCACTTCGAGCGCAACCACAACGGCCGGCCGGACATCAATCCCTACGAGCACCGGTTGATGCTGCACGGCCTGGTGCGCCAGCCGAAGATCTACACGATGGAGGACCTGCTGCGGTTCCCGTCGGTGTCGCGCATCCACTTCGTCGAATGCGGCGCCAACACGGCGATGGAATGGGGCAACCCGGCCGTGCCGACCGTGCAGTACACCCACGGCATGCTGAGCTGCTCGGAGTGGACCGGCGTGCCGCTGTCCACCCTGCTCGACGACGCCGGCTTCGACCGCGCCAAGGCGAAGTACATCCTCGCCGAGGGCGCCGACGCGGCCAGCCTGACGCGCACCATCCCGATCGAGTTCGCGCTCGACGACGTGCTCGTCGCCTACGGCCAGAACGGCGAGATGCTGCGCCCGGAGCAGGGCTACCCAGTGCGCCTGCTGGTGCCTGGCGTGCAGGGCATCTCCAACGTGAAGTGGCTGCGCCGCCTCGAGGTCGGCGACATGCCGTGGAACACCCGCGAGGAATCGCTGCAGTACAGCGACCTGATGCCCGACGGCAGCAGCCGCCAGTACACCTGGATCCAGGAGGCGAAATCCGTGATCACCTCGCCGTCCGGCGGCCAGCACCTGCTGGACAAGGGCGGCTACTACGAGATCACCGGCCTGGCCTGGTCCGGGCGCGGCCGCATCAAGCGCGTCGACGTGTCCACCGACGGCGGCAGGAACTGGCGCACGGCGACGCTGCAGGAACCGGTGCTGAGCAAGGCGCTGACCCGCTTCCGCATCGACTGGACGTGGAACGGCGACCCCGCGCTGCTGCAGAGCCGCTGCATCGACGAGACCGGCTACGTGCAGCCGAAGATGCGCCAGTTGCGCGAGGTGCGCGGCACGCACTCGATCTACCACAACAACGCCATCCAGACCTGGGCCGTCGACGCCGAGGGGAAGGTGCACAATGTCCAGGTATGACCGGTTCGCGGGCGCGGCGGCAGCGCTGGCGCTGATCGGCATCGCCCTGGCCGCGCACGCCCGGGACTACGGGCTGGGCCATCCGGCCAGCGCGCAGCAGATCGCCGGATGGGACATCGACGTGCGCCCGGACGGCACGGGCCTGCCGGACGGACAGGGCTCGGTCGCCGACGGCGAGCAGGTCTACGAGGCCAACTGCGCGGCCTGCCACGGCACCTTCGGCGACAGCAACGAGTACATCGCGCTCGCCGGCGGCGTCGGCTCGCTGGCCAGCGGCGCGCCGGTACGCACGGTCGGCAGCAAGCTCAACTACGCCACCACGCTGTTCGACTACATCAACCGCGCGATGCCTTTCCCGCACTCGAAGTCGCTGAGCGCGGACGAGGTGTACGCGGTCGCCGCCTACGTGCTCAACCTCAACGACATCGTGCCCGCCGACTTCGTGGCGAACCGGCAGACGCTGCCTGCGGTGAAGATGCCGAACCGCGACGGCTTCAAGCCGTTCCCCGGCATGATGAGCGTGCGTGGCAAACCCGACGTGCGCAACACCGCCTGCATGAAGGATTGCGAGAAGGCGGTCGCGATCACCGGCCAGCTTCCGGCCGGATTCGTCGAGGGCATGTACGGCGACATCCGCGACAACTTCCGCGGCCTGGCCACGATGAACGAGGCGCCGCCGCCGGCCGGCGCGGCGCCGGCCGGCGCACCCTCCGGACATGCCCTGACGCAGCAGTACGGCTGCGTCGCCTGCCACGGCACGGACAAAGCCATCGTCGGCCCGGCGTTCCGCGACGTCGCGCGCAAGTACCAGGGCGACGCCACGGCCACCGCGCACCTCACCCGCAAGATCCGCGAGGGCGGTTCCGGCGTCTGGGGCAGCGTGCCGATGCCGCCGCAGACCGGGCCGTCCGACGTCGAGCTGACCGCCATCATCCAGTGGGTGCTGGCCGGTGCGAAGACGCCGTGAGCGGACCACGCGATCGCGCCGCCATGCGCAGGGCCCCTGAACAGCAACCGCAACACCAAGTCGAGGAGACACCATCCATGAACCTGTCCAGACGGGCGTTCCTGCAGGCCACCGCCAGCGGCACCGCCCTGCTACTCGTCGCCGCCACGGGCCTCGCCCCGCGCCGCGCCGCAGCAGCGGTCAACCCGCTCGCGCCGAGCGACCACCGCCCGCAATTCGAGGCGACCAACCTCGACGACGTCGTCAAGCAGTTGGGCGGCGGCAAGGCGCAGCCGTCCGCCGACATCGACCTGAAGGCACCCGAGATCGCCGAGAACGGCGCCGTGGTGCCGGTGGAGATCCAGAGCAAGCTGCCGGGCACGCGCCTGATCGCCATCGTCTCGGAGAAGAACCCGCACGCGCTGTCCGCCGCCTTCCACATCCCCGACGGCACCGAGCCGTACGTGTCGACGCGCGTCAAGATCGCGGAGACGTCGAACCTGTACGCGCTGGTGCAGACCGACCAGGGTTTCTTCTACGCCAACCGCCTGGTCAAGGTGACCCTGGGCGGTTGCGGCGGTTGAGCGGTATTCCGAGGAGAGAGCAATGGCAGATCCGATGCGAATCCGCGCCACCCTGACCGGCGACACCGTCGAGGTGAAGGTCCTGATGGCGCACCCGATGGAAACCGGCCTGCGCAAGGATGCCGACGGCAAGCTGGTGCCCGCGCGCTACATCGAGACGGTGAAGGTCAACTGCAACGGCAAGGACGTCCTGACCGCCGACTGGGGCCCTGCGGTGTCCAAGAACCCGTTCCTGGCGTTCCGCTTCAAGGGCGCGGCCAAGGGCGACAAGGTCACGGTCACGTGGACCGACTCCGAGGGCGAGAGCCGCACCGACGAGGCGGCGATCGGCTGAGCGCGCCCGGGCGCGGCCAGGGCGAACGATGCGCCTGCGAGAAGACGGAGACGATGCGAACCCCGCTTTCGATCCTGCTGCCGGGCACCGCCGCGGCGTTCGCGGCGGCGACGCCCGCGCGCGCCGCCGCTGCGCAGGCCGGCGCCGCCGCGTGCACGCGGGTCGTGCCGGGGGCGATCGGCGCGGGCGCGGATTTCCTGCTCGGGGGCAGCCGGACGCCGGGCGGCTACCCGTTTGCGCCGGTGGTCGGGGAGCCGCTGCCGGACGGCGTGCAGGCCGTGCCATCCGGCACGACCGGGATCGCGCGCCTGCAGGCGCGCGAAGGCCACGCACACATCAAGCCATGAGCGCCGGGGGCGATCGGGAGAACGAAACATGAAGGCGAGTGCCAAGAAGTTCGGATTCTGGCTGGCGGCTGCGGTAACCGCCGCCTGCAGTTTCACGGCGACGCTGGTCTGGGCGCAGTCCGCCGCGAACCAGGATCCGGTGGCCGAATACCGCGCGATGTTCGGCGACGACAATCCGGCCGAACTGTGGCTGACGCGCGGCAAGGATCTGTGGACCGCGCCGCGCGGCCCGAAGCACGTCGCGCTGGCGAACACCTGCGACCTCGGCATGGGCGTCGGCGTGATCGCCGGCGCCTACGCGCACCTGCCCCGCTACTTCGTCGACAGCGGCCGCGTGCAGGATCTGGAATCGCGCCTGCTCACCTGCATGGTCGTGCAGCAGGGCTTCAAGCAGGCCGACCTGGTGGCAAACCGCTTCGGCGACGGCGACCGCAAGTCGGACCTCGAGGCGCTGGCGGCCTACCTCGTCGACGCCTCGCGCGGCGTGCCGATCAGCCTGCCGCTGGACCACCCGCAGGAAAAGCGGGCCTACGCACTGGGCGAGGCGATCTTCTATTACCGCGCCGGCACCCACGATTTCTCCTGCGCGACGTGCCACAGCCAGCCCGACAAGCGCATCCGCCTGCAGCGGCTGCCCGACCTCGCCACGCCGGAGGGCGCGCGCGAGGCCTACACCACCTGGCCCGCCTATCGCGTCTCGCAGGGCGAGGTGCGCACCATGGAGTGGCGCCTGGGCGACTGCTTCCGCCAGCAGCGCCTGCCGGAAATGACGTACGGCTCCGACGCCGCGATCGCCCTGACCATGTTCCTCGCCAAGAACGCCGAAGGCGGCGAGCTGGCAGCCCCCGGTCTCAAGCGTTGAGGACCCGACCATGCGCATCCTGATCCGCCTCATGCCCCTGCTGGCCGCCGTGCCGCTGCTGTCCGCCGCCGCCGGCCCCGACCGCAACGCGCAGGCGCGCGCCGCGATGCAGTCCTCGTTCAAGGCCCACGGCCAGGCCGGCATGGAGCGCCTGGACCAGGACGCGACCCAGGCGCTGTGCTCGCGCTACGCACCCGGCATGCCGCCCGGCGAGGACGCCGCGCGCGCGATGGCGGCCAACCGCGCGAGCATCAGGTATCCGGCCGACGGCAACTTCCTCGGCGACTGGAAGCGCGGCGAGGCGATCGCCCAGGAAGGCACCGGCAAGCAGTATTCGGACGACCCGGGCAAGCCCTCCGGCGGCAACTGCTACGCCTGCCACCGGCTGTCCGGGGACGAGGTCGCCTACGGCACGATCGGCCCGTCGCTGTACCAGTTCGGCAAGAACCGCGGGCGCTCCGAGGAGATGCTGAAACTCACCTGGAGCATGATCTACGACATGAAGGCGTTCACGCTGTGCTCGGCGATGCCGCGCTTCGGCAGCCGGGGCATCCTCGACGAACAGCAGATCAAGGACGTCATGGCGCTGCTGTTCGACCCCGATTCGCCGGTCAACCGGTAGGCGCACGGGAGTCCACGACATGAGCATGAGCCGCCGCGAGTTCGTCCGGCTGTTGGCCGCCGCCGTCGCCGCCGGACTGCCGCTGGGTTCGCGGCGCGCCTTCGCGGCCGCCGCCGGCGAGGCGCTGTACGATGCGCCGGCGTTCGGCAATGTCAGCCTGCTGCACGTCACCGACAGCCACGCGCAACTGCTGCCGATCCACTTCCGCGAGCCGTCGGCCAATATCGGCGTCGGCGCCGCGCGCGGACAGCCGCCGCACCTGGTCGGCGAGCATCTGCTGAAGCACTACGGCATCCGGCCGGGCACGCGCGAGGCGCACGCGCTGACCTGCCTCGACTTCGTCGAGGCGGCGCGCCGGTTCGGCCGGGTCGGCGGCTACGCGCACCTGGCGACGCTGATCAAGCGCTTGCGCGCCAGCCGCCCCGGCGCGCTGCTGCTCGACGGCGGCGATACCTGGCAGGGCTCCGCGACCTCGCTGTGGACGCGCGGCCAGGACATGGTCGATGCGCAGCTCGAGCTGGGCGTCGACGTGATGACCGGGCACTGGGAATTCACCTACGGCGCCGAACGCGTCAGGGAAGTCGTCGACGGGCCGTTCAAGGGCAAGGTCGATTTCGTCGCCCACAACGTGCAGACCGCCGACTTCGGCGACCCGGTATTCCCGGATTACGCGCTGCGCGAGGTCAACGGCGTCGACGTGGCGGTGATCGGCCAGGCGTTCCCGTACACGCCGATCGCCCACCCGCGCCATTTCGTCGCCGACTGGACGTTCGGCATCCAGGACGACCACCTGCAGCAGGTGATCGACAAGGCGCGCAAGGCCGGCGCCGCGATCGTCGTGCTGCTCTCGCACAACGGCATGGACTGCGACCTCAAGCTCGCCTCGCGCGTGCGCGGCCTCGACGCGATCCTCGGCGGCCACACCCACGACGGCGTGCCGCGGCCGGTGGCGGTGAAGAACGCGGGCGGCCAGACCCTGGTCACCAACGCCGGCAGCAACGGCAAGTTCGTCGGCGTGCTCGACCTCGACGTGCGCGACGGCAGGCTGCACGACTTCCGCTACCGGCTGCTGCCGGTGTTCAGCAACCTGCTCGAAGCCGACCCGGCGATGCAGGCGCTGATCGCGCGCCATCGCCAACCCCACGAGGCCCGGCTGTCCGAACGGTTCGCGGTCAGCGAGGGCCTGCTGTACCGCCGCGGCAACTTCAACGGCAGCTTCGACCAGTTGATCCTCGACGCGCTGATGGCGGTCAAGGACGCCGAGATCGCGTTCTCGCCCGGCTTCCGCTGGGGCACCACGCTGCTGCCCGGCGAGCCGATCACGCGCGAGCGGCTGATGGACCAGACCGCAATCACTTATCCGACCGTCACCGTCAACGCTTTCACCGGCGAGCGCATCAAGGCGATTCTCGAGGACGTCGGCGACAACCTGTTCAACCCCGATCCCTACTACCAGCAGGGCGGCGACATGGTGCGCGTCGGCGGGCTCAGCTACGCCTGCGACCCGGGCGCGCCCATGGGGCGGCGCATCAGCGACCTGCGCCTCGACGGCAAGCCAATCGACGCGACCCGCACCTACAAGGTCGCCGGCTGGGCCTCGGTCGCGGAGGACGCCAGCGGCGAACCGGTCTGGGACGTGGTCGCCGACTACCTCAAGGCGCACCCGGCGCTGGCTGCGCCCAGGCTCAACCTTCCGCGCCTGGTCGGCGTGCGGGACGACCCCGGCATCGCCTGACCATGCTCCGGCTCGCGCTGTCCGCACTGCTGGCGTTGATCGCCACCGCGGCACCGGCGCGCGCCGCGCCCGCGCCGCCCGCGCACGCCGCCCCCGCGGCATGGGCGGCGAGCGACATGGCGCTGCCGGTGCACCGGGTCGGAGCGCACAGCTATTACGTCGAGGGGCGGCTCGAGGAAGCCAGCCGGGCCAACGAGGGTTTCATCGCCAACGCCGGCTTCGTGATCACGGACGGCGGCGTGGTGGTGTTCGACGCGCTGGGCTCGCCGGCCCTGGCCGACCGCCTGATCGCGGCGATCCGCGCGCGCACCGACCGGCCGATCCGGCGCGTCGTCATAAGCCACTACCACGCCGACCACTTCTACGGCATCCCGGCATTCCGCCGCATCGGCGCCGAGATCTGGGCCGACGCCCGCGCCCGCGCCTACCTGAACTCTCCCGCCGCGGCCGAGCGCCTGGCCGAGCGCGAACGCATCATCGGCCGCTGGCTCGGCCCGCATTTCAGCCTGCCGTTGCCCGACCGCTGGATCGACGGCGACCAGGACTTCGTCATGGGCGGCGTGCATTTCGCGCTGCGCCGACTGGGCCCGGCGCACTCGCCCGAGGATCTGGCCATGCAGGTCGAACCCGACGGCGTGCTGTACTCGGGCGACGTGGTCTATGCCGGGCGGGTGCCCTTCATCGGCGACGCGGACACGCGCCTGTGGCTGCGCGCGATCGACCGCCTGCTGGCGATTCCGTCGCGGGTGATGGTGCCGGGGCACGGACCGGCCTCGTTCGCGCCGCGCCGCGACGCCCGCATGACCCGCGAATACCTCGACTTCCTGCGCGAGCAGATGGGCCGCGCGGTACGGAACTTCGTGCCGTTCGACGACGCATACCGGCAGGTCGACTGGAAACGCTTCCAGGCCGAGCCGACCTTCGACGTCGCCAACCGCCGCAACGCCTACAACGTCTATCTGCAGATGGAGCAGGAAATGCTCGGTGAGTAACGCCGACTCAACCGAACTTGGCCAGCAGGCGCGCCAGTTCGCCGGTCGAGGCGCGGATGTCGTCCAGGTCCGCCGAAGCCTCGACGTGACTGACCAGACTGCAGGCGAGCATGTCGTAGAAGGCCTTGTCCAGCGCGCGGCGCGCCGCCGTGAGCTGCTGGGCCACCTGCTCGCACGAGCCGTTCGCCAGGATCATCGCCTGGACGCCGCGCATTTGCCCCTCGATGCGGGCCAGGCGGGCGGCAATGCGGCGGCGATGCGCCTGCTCGGTGTCGTGCTGCTCTTTCGCGCTCATGCGGACGATTCCGTCGAAACGAACCCATCAATAATGCTGCACCGCACGACCCGACGGCAAAGGGCCGGCAGAAATTCTCGGCTGCGGGGCGAGTCGCCGCGGCAACGCATATCCCATTCGTTCAATGGTGCCACAGACGTGGCGCGGCGTTCCGGCACTGTTGCGTCCTCGCTCAATCGCGACAGCGGAAATGCTGCATCGCATTATCCCGGAGGCCGGTAACGGCGTTATTCGCGGCCGCGATGTCCACGCCTGGCAATCCTGTTTTTGCGTGCTAGGCTAGGTCCATATACCAATACCCGTATGAGTATATAGCCAACACGCAATCGGCACAGACACGCCCGATCCAGGGCAACACGTGGGAGGGGGATTCATGCAACGGCGAATCGCGGTGTTCATCGGTGCGCTCATGCTCTGCTGCGGCACGGCGTCGGCAACCGACGGTTATTTCTCGCACGGCTACGGCATGAAGGCGAAAGGCCGCGGCGGCGCGTCGGCGGCCGTGGTGGCCGAGGCCTTCGGTGGCGCGAACAACCCGGCCACGATGGTGATGGCCGGCAACCAGCTCGACGTCGGCCTCGATGCGTTCAATCCCGAGCGCAGCGCCGAGCGCAGCGGCCTCGGCCCCGGGCTCGACGGCTCGGTCGACAGCGGCCGCAGCTACTTCGCGATTCCCGAGTTCGCCTACAACCGCATGCTGCGCGACAACCTCGCCCTCGGCGTGACCGTCTACGGCAACGGCGGCATGAACACCGACTATCCCGGCGGCCAGTTCAATTGCGGACAGGGCGCCGCCAACATGCTGTGCGGCTCCGGTGCGCTGGGCGTCGACCTGACGCAACTGATCGTCGCGCCGACGCTGTCGTACGCAATCACCCCGAACCAGTCGATCGGCATCGCGCCGCTGCTCACCTTCCAGCGCTTCTCGGCCAAGGGCCTGCAGGCATTCGCCGGCATCCCCGGGCTCTCCGCGCAACCCGACAAGGTGAGCAACAACGGGCACGACGATTCCCGCGGCGTCGGCGTCCGCGTCGGCTACTACGCCCGCATCAGCCCGGCCTTCGCCGTGGGCGCGGCCTACGCGGGCAAGACGCACATGAGCCGTTTCTCCGAGTACGCCGGCCTGTTCGCCGGCCGCGGCAGTTTCGACATTCCGGAGAATTACAGCCTCGGCGTGGCCTGGACGCCGAGCGCCCCGCTGACCGTCGCCCTCGACTACCAGCGCATCAATTACGGCGACGTCGCGTCGGTGGGGCAGCACAGCCTGGTGCCGGCGCAACTGGGCGCCGACAACGGCCCGGGCTTCGGCTGGAAGAACATCAACGTCTGGAAGCTCGGCCTCGAGTACGCCAGCTCGGAACGCTGGACCTGGCGCGCCGGCTTCAACCACTGCGACGAGCCGATCGGCAGCGCGGACGTGACCTTCAACATCCTCGCGCCCGGCGTGGTCACCAACCACCTCACGCTCGGCTTCACCTACACGACGCGCGCGGGAGGCGAGTGGACGGTGGCGTACATGCACGCGTTCGAGCGCTCCGTGCAGGGCGCCTCGATCCTGCCCGTGTTCATGGGCGGCGCGCCGGCCGGCAACGAGCGCATTTCCATGCACGAGAACTCGCTCGGCATCGCCTATGCCTGGAAGCTCTGAGTCGGCCACGCCCGCGCACGGCAGGTCCGCGCGCGGGCGCGCCACGGGCGAACCGGCCCCGCATCGCGCGCAAGCGGCATGAGCATGCGTGAAACCCCGATGGCGCCCTGGCCCCGATACGTCGCCGGGCCATTGCTCGGATCGGCCGCGCCGGCGGCGCCTTTCAGTCGCCGCCGCGCAGCGGAATCCTGAGATAGCGGCGGCCGTTGGCCTCGGCCGCCGGAAGAGCGCCGGCGCGGATGTTGACCTGCACCGCCGGATAAAGCAGGCGCGGAGCGGCCAGCGTCGCGTCGCGCGCGCGCCGCCGGGCGACGAACTCGTCCTCGCCGGTGGCGGCCGTGACGTGGATGTTGGCGGCCTTCTCCGCGCCGATGCTGGTCTCGCACTGCGGCGCGCGGCCCTGCGGCGGATAGTCGTGGCAGAGGAACACGCGGGTCGCGTCCGGCAACTCGTAGAGCCGGCGGATCGTGCGGTACAGCAACGCCGCGTCGCCGCCCGGGAAGTCGCAGCGCGCGGTGCCGACGTCGGGCGCGAACAAGGTGTCGCCGACGAACAGGGCGTCGTCGATCCGGTAGCACACGCTGTCGTTGGTGTGCCCCGGGCAGGCGATCACCTGCGCCTGCAGCGCGCCGATGGCGAAGCGTTCGCCGTCGTCGAACAGGCGGTCGAACTGCGAGCCGTCGGTGGCGAAATCGCCGCCGAGGTTGAAGACCTCGGCGAAGGTCGACTGCACCCGCCGGATGCCGGCGCCGATGCACACCTGCCCGCCGACCCGCGCCTTGAGGTACTGCGCGGCGCTGAGGTGGTCGGCGTGGGCGTGCGTTTCCAGTATCCACTGCACGTCGAGGCCGTCGGTGCGCACGCGCTCGACGATCGCGTCGGCGGCGCGCGTCGAGACGCGGCCGGCGGCGGCATCGTAGTCGAGCACCGGATCGACCACCGCCGCGTGCCCGGCGGGATCGGCGACCAGGTACGACCATGTCCCGCTGTCGGCGTGGAAAAACGGAACGATGCGGGGGCTCATCGAACGGACTCCATACCTGGCGGCTCGGCAGAATATGAGAAATATCTAAACAAGTCATCCATGATGCACGCATGTGCTCGCCGGTCGCCCGGCCGGAACGACCGCAGCGAACGCACCCATGCCGCCCGGCTGGCCGCCGCCGCGCCCGGCGGCGGCAACGTCGCCAGGATCCCGCCCGCTGTTTCCGGAGATGCCGCTTGAACGCATCCGCCCCGTTCGCGCCCAACCAATGTTGCCCGCACCCCGGCCTGCTCTGCGGCGGCCAACCGTCCGCCGGACAGTTGGCGGCGTTCGCCCGCGCCGGCGGCCGATGCGTGATCAACCTGCGCCCACAGGCCGAACTCGGCGACTGGGACGAGGACGCCGTGGTGCGCGCGCTGGGCCTCGCCTACGTGCATATCCCGATCGACGGCGCGGCGGCGCTGTGCCGCGAAGCCGCCCGGCGGCTCGCCGATGCGCTCGCCCGCCACGGCGCCGGGCCCGTGCTCGTCCATTGCGGCAGCGGCAACCGCGTCGGCGCGCTGGTGGCGCTGAAAGCCGCATGGGTGGACGGCCACGCGCCCGCGCAGGCCCTGGCCGCCGGCCGGCAGGCCGGCCTGACCGGCCTGGAGCCCGCGGTGCGCGCGCTGCTGGCCTCGGCCCGCTGAGGCATGCGGCCGGCGACGGCCCCGATCCGGTAAAATACCGGCCTTCCCGCCGCGCGTTCGCGTGGGCGGGTTCTCTTGCCCATCGTCTCCGGAGGACGCTGCCCCATGGCCATCAAGGTCGCCATCAACGGTTACGGTCGCATCGGCCGCAACATCCTGCGTGCGCTGTACGAAGCCAACCGCACGAACGAGATCCAGGTGGTCGCGATCAACGACCTGGGCGATGCGGAGATCAACGCGCACCTGACCCAGCACGACACCGCGCACGGCCGTTTCCCGCACGAGGTGTCGGTGGATGGGGGCGACCTGATCGTCAAGGGCGACCGCATCAAGGTGTTCGCCGAGCGCGACCCGGCCAAGCTGCCGTGGGGCCAGCTCGGCGTCGATGCGGTGCTGGAGTGCACCGGCCTGTTCACCTCCAAGGCCAAGGCCGGCGCGCACATCGCCGGCGGCGCCAGGAAGGTGATCATCTCCGCGCCCGGCGACAAGGACGTGGACGGTACCTTCGTCTACGGCGTCAACCACGAGCTGCTGAAGTCCAGCCACCAGGTCATCTCCAACGCCTCCTGCACCACCAACTGCCTGGCGCCGCTGGCCAAGGTGCTGCACGAGAAGATCGGCATCGTGCACGGCCTGATGACGACCATCCACGCCTACACCAACGACCAGGTGCTGACCGACGTCTACCACAAGGACCTGCGCCGCGCGCGCAGCGCCACGATGTCGCAGATCCCGACCAAGACCGGCGCCGCCGCCGCGGTCGGCCTGGTGCTGCCGGCGCTGAACGGCAAGCTGGACGGCTTCGCGATGCGCGTGCCGACCATCAACGTGTCGGTGGTCGACCTGTCGTTCGTCGCCTCGCGCCCGACCGACAAGGCGGAGATCGACGCCGTCGTCAACGAAGCGGCCAACGGCGCGCTGAAGGGCATCCTCGGCGTCAACACCAGGCCGCTGGTGTCGGTCGACTTCAACCACAACCCGCTGTCGTCGGTCTACGACGCCACGCTCACCAAGGTGATGGGCGGCACGCTGGTGAAGGTGCTGAGCTGGTACGACAACGAGTGGGGCTTCTCCAACCGCATGCTCGACATGACCAAGGCTCTGATGGCGGCCAAGTAAGCCGCTTTTCAGCGACCCCGGTTGTCGCTAGATTCGGCCCGTGCGCGGCGACGCGCACGGGCCGTTTCTTTTGGGGGGACAGGGATGGACACGCAACGCTCGCGCTTCGTTGGAACCGTCATCGCGCTCGCCTGCCTCGCAGGCCTGGTCTGCCACTCGGCATGGGCGGCGCCGCCGGCAGCCGCTTCGTCGGCAGCGGATTCGTATACCGGCCCCACGCTCATCAGGTCGACCGATGCGACGGCCGATACGCCGCCGGCCAAGCCGGCGAACGATTCGGATGGTAGCGGCCGTTGGCTCATGGAAATGGTCAACCCGGACACGCCGCTGGCCGAACGCCGCAAGATCTTCGCCATCTTCGAGCACGATGCCGAAATGGGCGACTACTACAAGCAGTACCTCGTCGGATCGATCTATCGGCTGGGCGAGCAAGGTGCCGTGCCGATCGTCCCGCAGGACCTGGCGAAGGCGCGCCGCTATCTCAGCAACGCGGCGGTCAACGGCTACGAGCTGGCGATGGCCAAGATGGCCGAGCTCGAACTGGCCGATCACCACCCGCTGGATGCGATGGTGTGGGCGCAGATCTACGGCTACTACACCGGAGTCTTCGACGCCAAGACGCCGAGGGGCAAGACTTCCTATTACGCCGAACTGGTGTACCGGATCTCCAAGTGGCTGCCCAAGAAGCAGATGCCAACCGTGGTCGACGACCTGAACCAGTTCATTGCCAACTACGACACGCACGTGCGCGCCTGCAGCAAAGCCATTGAGGAACATTATTCCAGGCAATCGCTCGCTCGGACATATGCGCCGTCACGCGCCGACCATGCCGACTCCTCGCTTCCATCAGGGACTGCGGATTACGTCATCGCATTCCGGCCCGACGGCACCGCCGCGCAAGCATGGCTGCTCGACGCCGTGCCGACGCCCGAGGTGGGGCACAGCATGCACGAGATTGCGATACGCAGCCGCGTTACACCTGACCCGGGCACGAAGACGCTACGCTACGCCTCCATGCCCGTAACGTTCATCAGCGGGCGATACAGAACCCCGTGAACCGTTCCTGTCATTGCCGCCCCTCTTGCTGAACAGGTTGCGCGAGCACTGCCATGGCCATCATCTTCCTCCCCGGCATCAAGGGCTCCGAGCTGGTCGACAGCTATCCGCTGGACTGGCCGGTGCGCTGGAGCCTGGAGGACATGACGGTCGGCAACGTCTTCGAGAATCCGCTCGACATGATGCTCGGCGACGGCCTGCACGACCGCAGCGACGCGCACTGGATGCGCCCGTTCCGCCTGATCCGCTTCGCCTACTCGCCGCTGCTGGCCAAGCTGCGCGCGTGGAAGGCGCCGGAGCCGGTGCACGTGTTCACCTACGACTGGCGCAAGCCGGTCGAGCTGGCGGCGGCGCGGCTGGTGCAGTTCATCGGCGAGGTCGAGGACCGCGAGCGCATGCACGGCCGCGACGCGCCGCTGTCGTTCGTCACCCACAGCATGGGCGGGCTGGTGCTGCGCTCGGCGCTCGGCCTGCGCAACGCGCGCGATCCGTTCGCCGGCATCGGCCGCGTGGTGTTCATCGCGCCGCCGTTCCGCGGCGCGATCGGCGCCGCCGAGTCGCTGGTCAAGGGCGAGCGCGACGGCATGTTCGGCACCGACGAGGACTACCGCCGGCTGGCGCGCACCTTCCCCTCGGTGTACGCGATGACGCCGTCGTTCCGCGACGCCGCGGTCGACGAGGCCGGCCAGCCGCTGGACCTGTTCGACGCCGCCAACTGGCAGGCCAACGTGCGCGACGGCGGCGAGTTCAGCGCGCGCTTCCTCGCCGACGCCGAGGCGCTGGTGCGCGCACGCGCGGCCGGCCACGGCGGCAGCAGCGCGGCGCCGCTGCTGCCGGACAACGCGCTGGCCGCGGCCGCCGACCGCGTGATGGTGCTGATCAGCGCCGGCGTCGCCACGCCGCGCACGCTGACCGTGCAGACGCGCAACACGCGCAACCCCAACTGGTTCGACTTCGCCGGCGTGCGCACGGACACGCAGGGCGACGGCCGCGTGCATTTCCTCTCCGCCGCCGTGCGCGGCGTCACCTTCGCCGCCTACACCGACACCGCGGACCACGCCCGCGTCTGCCGCAGCGCGCGCGTCGCCAACGCGGTGTCGCTGTGGTTGGAAGGCCGCAAGGCGCTGCGCATGACGCCGCGCGGGCCGCAGCATTCGGTGGCGCGTTCGGGGCGCAGCTACTTCGATCCGTGGGACGGCGACCCGGCCAGCCTGGCCGCGCACGTCGCCTGAGCAGCCCGCTCAGGGCGCGATCGACAGCCTGCGCACGGCCGCCACGAACGCGGGCTCGGGATCGCCGAGCTGCGCGCTGCGCGCGACGACGCGGCCGTCCGCGTCGAGCAGCGCGATCACCACGTTGTGGCTGAACTCGCCGTCGGCGCGGCGTCGGTAGGCGACGCCCAGCGTCGCGGCCAACGCCTCGACGTCGCCGGATTCGGGGCGCGCCAGCCGCCAGTGCGCGGGATCGACGCGATGCATGCGTGCCATCTCGGCCAGCGCGGCGACGTCGTCGTGGCCGGGATCGAAACTGACCATCAGCACCCCGGGCGCGCCGGCGCCGACCGCGCGGCGCACGCGCTCGACGGTGGCGATCGTCAGCGGGCAGGCCGAGTGGCAGGAGGCGTAGAACACGCTGACCAGCAGCGGGCGCCCGCGCAGCGCGGCGAAGTCGAAGCGCCGGCCCTGCTGGTCCTGCAGCGCCAGCGCGGTCTGGTACAGCGAATCGCCGGGCAGCGGCGCGGACGGCGCGGCGGCGGCCGCGCCGGCGACGGCAATCAACAACGCGGCGCAGCGCGCGAACAGGCGGCTCGTGGTCGTCATGGATGCTCCGCTCCCTCGATGTCCCGCACGCAGCGGAAGCCGACGTTGTCGGCGCCGTCGGCCGGCGCCAGCGCGGCCAACGCGGCCACCCGCATCAGCAGCGCGTAGTCGTCGCGGTCGGCGAAGGCCAGCGCGGCACCGCCGCACAGGCCGAGCAGCGAGGCCTCGCCGGGCTGGCGCGCGTCGGTGTTGACGAACAGCGCGGCGTAGTCGTCCACCCACTCCCACACCAGCGTGCGCATGTCGTGCAGGCCGTAGACGTTCGGCGCGTCGCGGCCCGCCTCCGCGGGCGGCGCGCCGAAGGCCGCGGTCAGCCGCGCCAGCGCCTGCGCGCGCCAGGCGGCGTCGGCGCGGGCGTCGCGGCGCTGCGCGTCGGCCGCGGCGGCGTACTCCCACTCGATCCAGCGCGGCAGGCGCGCGCCTTCCGAGGCGCAGTAGGCGCGCGCGGCGAACCAGCTCACCCGCGTCACCGGTTGGCGCGCGGGCGCGCCGGCGCCGAGCGCCAGCGGACCGCTCCAGCGCGACAGGTAGCCGGGCGTGGCGAACAGCGCGGCGACGCGGTCGCGCCGCCAGCGCGGCTGGCGCTGCACGAAGGCGAGGAACTCGGCGTTGGTCACCGGCAGCGCGCGCATGCGGAACGCGGCCACCTCGAGCGTGCGCGCGCCGCCTTCCTGGGCCAGCACGCTGCGGAACGCTCCGCCCGGCACGCGCTCGTAATCGGCCCCCGCCGCGGGCACCGCGAGCAGCGCGAACACACACGCCAGCAGCACGGAACGGATCATGCGCGTGCCCTCCCCCGCCGCCTCAGTGCGCCGCCTCGACCTTGGCGCCGCCGCGACGCGCCGCCGCGACGTCGTCGCTGTGGATGCGGCCGCCCGGGTTGCCCCAGCTGTTCAGCACATAGGTCAGCACGTGGGCGACGTCCTCGTCGCTGAGCTGCGGGCCGAACGGCGGCATCATCGAGTCGTAGTGCTGGCCGTTCACGGTGACCTTGCCGCTCAGGCCGTGCAGCACGACGTGCACCGCGCGCTTGGGATCGGCGGCCAGGTAGTCGGACTTCGCCAGCGGCGGGAACGCGCCCGGAACACCGCTGCCGGTCGGCTGGTGGCAGGCCGCGCAGGTGCTCTCGAACACTTCCTTGCCGCGCGCGATCGGGTCGATCTTCGCCACCTTGCCGGCCGGCGCGTCCGCCGCCGCGGGTGCGGCGGACGCCGCCGGCGCGGGCGCGCCGTGTTCGTGCCCGGCCGGCGCCTGTTCGGGCGCGGTTCCCGGCGACGCGGGCGTGGCGTGGTAGATCGCCGGCGCCCCGGGGCCGTCCACCTTCAGCATCGCCAGCGCGCCCTTGTTGAAGGCGCGGAAAATCGAGTGGTCGACCAGCATGTAGGTGCCCGGCACCTCGGCGCGGAACTCGACCACCTTGGCGCCGCCGGCCGGGATCAGCGTGGTCTGCACGTTCTCCTCGAAGTGGCTCGGCTTGCCGTCCCAGACCTTGTCGAAGATCGCGCCGATCACGTGGAAGCTCGACACCAGGTTGGGACCGCCGTTGCCGACATACAGGCGCACCGTCTCGCCGACCTTGGCGCGCAGCGCGCGCTCGCCGGTCAACGCGCCTTCGCGGCCGTTGAACAGCACGTAGGTCGGGCGCTCGTCGATCGCCTTGTCGATGTCGAACGCCTGCAGGCCTTGCTCGTGGTACTTGCCGGTGGTGTAGAAGTCACCCTGCATCACGTAGTACTCGTGATCGACCTTGGGCAGGCCTTCCGGCGGATCGACCTGGATCAGGCCGTACATGCCGTTGGCGATGTGCATGCCGACCGGGGTCGTCGCGCAGTGGTAGACGTACAGGCCCGACTTCAGCGCCTTGAAGGTGAACACGCGCTCGTGGCCCGGCGAGGTCAGCGTCGGCTCGGCGCCGCCGCCGGGTCCGGTGACCGCGTGCAGGTCGATGTTGTGCGGCATGTGCGAGCCGGCCGGATTCTTCAGGTGCAGCTCGACGGTGTCGCCTTCGCGCACGCGGATGAAGCTGCCCGGCACGGTGCCGCCGAAGGTCCAGAAGTCGTAGAAGACGCCGTCGGCGATCTCCTGCTTCACCTCCTTCACTTCCAGCTCGACGATCACCTTCGCCGGGTGGTTGCGCGTGATCGGCGGCGGCACGTTCGGCGGGCTGGTCAGCACGGCGTGGATCGGCTCGCCCTGCGGCGCGCCGGCGTCCGCCTGCGCCGCACCGCGATCGCGCTGGCAGCCGCCTGCCGCCAGCGCCACTCCCAACAACATGCACAGACCGATGGAACGTCTCATGACAGGCTCCTGGCCGGACCATGCGTCCGGCGATGGAGACAGCGTACGCAGCGGTACGCGCGTCACTCTGACGACTATCAGCGGCGTGCGACCGCATGCCGCAGCGTTGCGTGCGCGCGCGTCGCGACGCCGCCCGCCGCGAATCGACACGCACGCTGCGGCCCGCGCCGATGCTGGCCTGCAGCGATGCATGCGGAATCGCGCACGGCGCCGGCGCGTGCGTTTTCGTTGACGATCGTCAGCGGCATGCGACCGCGTGCCGCAGCGCGAATCGGCGGCTTCAGCCGGTCGCGTAAAACGTCGCCCAGGCGGCGACGTTCATCAGCACGATCGCCGCGACCAGCGGCAGCGCATAGCGACGCCCGCCAGCGAACACCACGCCGATCTTCAGCAGCGCGTTGCTGCCGAACGCCGCCAGCACCGCCGACGCGGCGACCGCGACGGCCAGCTCGCCGCTGGCCGCGAGCTGCGCCGCCGACACCGTCGCGGCGTGGGTGTCGGCGAAGCCGGCCAGCGCCAGCGCCGTCACCGCGCCGGCGTCGCCGAGCCTGCGGTGCACCCACGCGCCGAGCAGCAGTGCGACGGCGACGATCGCCGCGAACAGCAGCGCGTGCTCGATACGGAACGCGCGCCCGACAGGCGGCGACACGCCCGCGGCGCGCGTGCCGCGCGCGCGCCGGCCGACCGCCGCCGCCGCCAGCACCGCGACTGCGCCCGCGGCCGCCAGTGCCGGCGCGAGGCGCGCCAGCAGCGCGCGGTCCAGCACGGCGAGGATGATCGCCAGCAGCACCACGGTGGCGACGTTGGACAGCATCGCCCCGGCGACGCAGGCCGGCAGCAGCGCCGGATGCTCGCGCGCGCGCTGGCCCATGCCGGCGATGGTCGCCGCGGAGGAGACGAAGCCGCCGGCCAGCCCGGCCAGCGGCAGGCCGAGGCCCGGGCCGAATACGCGCAGCGCGGCGTAGCCGGCGGCGTTGATCGCCATCACCAGCACCGCCAGCAGCCACAGCCGGCGCGGGCTGAGCACGCCGAACGGGTCGATCGCGCGATCCGGCAGCAGCGGCAGCACGATCAGCACCGAGGCGGCCAGGATCAGCGCCTCGCGCAGCTCGCGCTCGCTCAACGCCTGGCGGACGAAGCGGTGCATGCGCTGCTTGCCGGCCAGCAGGATGGTGACCAGCACGAACAGCGCGGCCGCCGCCTGCGCTGCGTGCACCGCCAGCGCGCCGAGCAGGTAGGTCAGCAGCAGCGCGATCTCGCTGGTCAGGCCAGGGTCGTAGTCGCGCGTGCGCAGGTAGCCGATACCGACCAGCGTCAGCAGCCCGGCGCCGGCCAGCAGCAGCGCCGGGGTGCCGAGCATCGCCGCGACCGCGCCGAGCAGCGCGGCAAGCGTGTAGGTGCGCACGCCGGCGACGCCACGGGTCGGGCCGATGCCCTTGCGGCGTTCGCGCTCGACGCCGACCATCAGGCCGCCGCCCAGCGCGGCCAGCAGCCCGAACAGGTAACCGTCGTCGAAGCCCATGCGCCGATCCCGCAGCCGGTGGCGCTCAGCTTAGCAGCGCGAACACCCCGCGCGCGTCGTGCGCGATCGCCACCGAGATGATGAAGCCGAACACCGCCAGCGCGGCGACGAACGCGCCGGCGCGCACGCGCGGCGTGCGCCCGCGCTTCAGCGCGATCGTGCCGAGCACGATGTAGACCACCAGCAGCAGCAGCTTCACGGTCAGCCAGGCCTGCACGAACGGGTACTGGTGCAGGATCACCACCAGCATCAGCGCCGCGGTCAGCAGCGTGGTGTCGATCGCGTAGGACAGGTAGCGCAGCGCGGCGTGGTTGGCCAAGCCGATGCCGGCCAGGCGCAGCGAGCCGCGGAACAGGAACAGCGTGCCCGACAGGGCCACGCACCAGATGTGCAGCAGCTTGATCTGCGGGTAGAAGTAGGCGAGCGCCATGCGTCGTCCCGGGGGTGGAAAGCCCGCGCAGGTTAGCGCAGGACGCGCCCGGGCTTCAGCCGGGACGACCGTCGCGGCGCGGCGTGAGGTAGATGTACGCCGCGCGCAGCGCCCACGGCATGAACGCCAGCAGCCAGCCCGCCGCGGCCAGCGCGTAGGCGCGCGACACGTCGGCGGCGAACTCGGCGCCGATGCGCCCGAGCGCCACCGCCTGCACGGCCAGGAAGGTGAACCACGGCACCGGCCCCATCGCCAGCGGCCGGCCGGAATGGCCGTGGGTGACGCGCGTGACCATCGCCACCAGCATCGAGCCGAAGAAGCCGACCGTCAGCGCGTGCACCGGCGCGCGCCCGAACGGGCTCGACCCGCGCAGCAGCTCGCACAGGCTGTCCAGGCTGAACAGCGTGAACGCCACCGGCAGCCACGCCAGCGCCAGGTACAGCACCGCCAGCAGGCCGGGCCGGCGCGCCTTCCACGGCTGCCATGCCAGCCAGTGGCCGAGGAAGAACAGCGCCAGCGGCACGTCGGCGAGGAAGCGCCAGCGCGTCGCCTGCGCGAACTCGAAGCCCAGGTGCGCCAGCAGCAGCGCCCACAGCAGCGGCAGCGACCACGCCGGGCGCACCATGCGGTAGCCCTTGATCATGTTGCTGGTGAAGAACGGCACCATGCGGTGCGCCACCGTGAAATACACCGGCAGCAGCAGGCCGAACGTGCCGAGCTTGATCGCCGCCAGCGCCAGCCGCGCATCGGCACCGAGCATGAAGGCGAGGAACATCGCCAGCCCCAGCGCGCCGACCGACAGCGCACTGAAGCACGACAGCGCCCAGCGGTCCTTGAAGCCGTGCCGGCGCAGCACGCCGAACAGGTGCGTCAGCCCGATCAGCCAGCCGGACAGCATCAGCACCACGCCGCCGACCAGCAGCGGGCGCATGCCGAACAGGCCGACCTGCGCGATCACGTAGCCGCCGAACACGCCGCCGAACACCGGCACGTAGTGCGCGCGGCTCAGCTCAGGCTGGTTCATCCAGCGCGGGAACACGGTCAGCAGGAAGCCGAAGATGAACGGCGCGAGCATGCCGTACTGCGCGAACATCGCGTGCGCCCAGCCCGGCGGCACCGCCGGTTGCGCCAGCCAGGTCCAGCCCCAGCGGCCGGCCGCCAGCTCCAGCGCCCACCAGCCCATGCTCGCCAGCACGGCGACGGCGCCGGCGAAGAACATCATGCGGTGCGGTGCGGCGGCGAGTACGCGCGGCAGGTCGGCAAACGAGAACGCGGCGGGGCTGCGCGGCGGCGGGACGACGGACTGTTCCATGGGCGGAAGGATACGGGATAACGAGGCAGGGGGCGCTGCGGGCGAGCCGCCCGCAACCGGCGCAGCGTGCCGCAGCGCGCGCGCGCGCGCACTGACCCAAGTCAACGCGTCGGGGCGGACGGCTGGCGCCGTCCGCCCCGCAGCGCCCCGCCCGGCCCCTGCGCCGGGCGGAGAACCACGCGGCCGCCGCGCTCAGTCGGCGCGGCGCCGCAATGCCGTCAGCGGCTCGCCGCGCGGCGCGATCGCCGCCCGCGGCGCGATCCACAGGCGCAGCACGAACCAGCCCAGCAGCAGCGCACCGACGCTGAAGATCGTGTCGCCGGGCACGCGCAGCCACACCAGCAGGTGGATGATCGGCTGCTGCATGAACTGCTCGGAGCGCGCGAACCAGTAGCCGTGGCTCAGCACCGCGTCGAGCTGCAGCACGCCCATCGGCAGCAGGGTCAGCGCCGCCATCAGCGCCAGGCCGAGGTTGAGGCACCAGAACGCGCCCTTGAGCAGGCTCTCGTCCCACACCGCAGCCGGCTTCAGCAGGCGCAGGCAGAACAGCATCAGGCCGACGCCGAGCATGCCGTACACGCCGAACAGCGCGGTGTGCGCGTGCAGCGCGGTGAGGTTCAGGCCCTGCATGTAGTACAGCGACAGCGGCGGGTTGACCAGGAAACCGAACAGGCCGGCGCCGACCAGGTTCCAGAACGCGACCGCCACGAAGAAAGCCAGCGGCCAGCGCCAGCGCGCCATCCACGGCGCAGCGCGGCCGTGCTTCCAGGTTTCCCACGCCTCGACGCCGACCAGCGCCAGCGGCACCACTTCCAGCGCCGAGAACGACGCGCCCAGCGCGATCACCGCGGTCGGCGTGCCGCTGAAGTACAGATGATGGAACGTGCCGAGCACGCCGCCGGACATGAACACGAAGGTGGCGAACAGCACGCTGGTGGTGGCAGTGGCGGCGCGCACCAGGCCGAAGCGGGTGAACAGCAGCGCGATCACCGCGGTGGCGAACACCTCGAAGAAGCCCTCCACCCACAGGTGCACCACCCACCAGCGCCAGTACTCGACCATCGCGATGTGCGTGTGCCGGCCCCACATCAGCGCGGCGCCGTAGAACAGCGCGATCGCCACGGTGGACAGGAACAGCAGGCTGACGATGCTGCCGCTGCCGTCGCGCTTGCGCAGCGCCGGCCACAGCGCGCGGCCGACCAGGAACAGCCACAGCAGCAGGCCGGCAAACAGGCCGAGCTGCCAGACGCGGCCGAGGTCGGTGTACTCCCAGCCCTGGTGGCCGAGCCAGAAGTTCTCGGCCAGGCCGAGCTTCTGCATCACGCCGAACCACTGGCCGGCGAACGCGCCGACCACCACCGCCACCAGCGCGCCGAACAGCACGTTGACGCCGAGCCGCTGCAAGCGCGGCTCGCGGCCGCCGATCGCCGGCGCGATCAGCAGGCCGGTGGCCAGCCACGCGGTGGCGATCCACAGCACCGCCAGCTCGGTGTGCCAGGTGCGCGTCAGCGCGTACGGCAGCACGTCGGCCAGGCGCACGCCGTACACGACCTGGCCCTCCACCTGGTAGTGCGCGGTGGTCGCGCCGAGCAGGATCTGCGCGAGGAACATCGCCAGCACCAGCCAGAAGTATTTGGCGGTGGCGCGCATCGACGGGGTGACCGTCAGCCCGGCCAGCGGATCGGCGGACGGCACCGGCGGCAGCGGCTCGTGCTTGCGCGCGGCGTGGTGCCAGGCCAGCGCGCCGATGCCGGCGACCATGAACAGCACGCTGAACACCGACCACAGCAGCAGCGACGGTGGCGGCTCGTTGCCGAGCAGCGGGTCGTACGGCCAGTTCTGCGTGTAGCTGACGCTGGCGCCGGGGCGCTCGGTGACCGCCGCCCAGGCGCTCCAGAAGAAGAACGCGGTCAGCGCGTGCCGGTGCGCCGCGGTGTCCACCGTGGCATCGCGCATCGCGTAATCCTCGCGCAGCTTCGCCAGCCGCGGATCGCTGCCGAACAGCGCCTCGTAGTGCGCGGCGACTTCGCGCATCGCCGCGGCGCGCTCGGCGGACACGCTCAACGTGCCGGTGGCGGCGTCGTAGGTATTCGGGCGCAGCGCCGCGCGCATCTCGGCCTCGATGCCGGCCTTCTGCGCGGCGTCCAGCGCGGCGTAGTCCTGCCCGTGGCGGCGCTGCGCGATCAGGTCGAGCAGCGCCAGCGCCTCGCGGTGCAGCCAGTCCGCGCTCCAGTCGGGCGCGACGTAGGCGCCGTGGCCCCAGATCGAGCCGAGCTGCTGGCCGCCGGTGGTCTGCCAGACCTCGCGGCCGGCGCGAATGTCGTCGCGCGTGTACAGCACCGCGCCGCTCGCGCTGACCACGCGCTCGGGCACCGGCGGCGCGGCGTGGTAGATCTCGCGTCCCATCCACAGCAACACGGCGAACGAGGCCGCCAGCAGCAGCCCCAGCGCCGTCCACAGCTTGCGTGTTGCGCTCATCGAACGATCTCCGCGGACCCGTGCGGCCCGACCGCGCGCATCCTCGCGATCCGGCGAACGCGCGCCGCTGACCTCGGTCAAGCAGCGCGCGTTCGCGTCCGCGGCGGGATGTCGCACGCGCGTGATGCGCGGCGCGCGCTTCTCATGGCGATATCGCCGCACACGGCGGCGGCGGAATCCGAACAGCGGACTCCGCCCTGCGGTTTCGTCGGGGCGGGCGCGGGCGCGGCGGCCGCGCGCGGTTCAGCGGTGCAGGATGCAGCGCGCCAGTTCGCGCAGGCGGGCGTCGTCGAGGATCTCGACGTCGCGGCCGTCGACGTGGATCAGCTTCTGCTCGCGGAAGCGGCCGAGCACGCGGCTGACCGTCTCGGCGGCGAGGCGCAGGTAGTTGGCGATGTCGCCGCGCGACATGCTCAGCCGGAATTTCTGCGGCGAGAAGCCGCGCGCGGCGTAGCGGTCGGCGAGATCGACCAGGAACGCGGCCATGCGCTCGTCGGCGCTGTAGTCGCCGGCCAGCAGCGAGGCGGTGCCGACCTCCTTGCTGAGCAGGCGGAACAGGTGCGACTGCACCGCCGGCATGCGCGCGGCGAGCTGGCTCATGGCCGGGAACGAGAAGCGGCAGAAGTACGCGGTATCCAGCGCCACTGCGTCGCACGGGTAGTGCTCGGGGTAGATCGCGTTCAGGCCGACCAGCTCGCCGGGCAGGTAGAAGCCCAGCACCTGCTCGCGCCCGCTCTCGTCGACCACCGCGGTCTTGACCGTGCCGGCGCGTACCGCGAACACCGCCTTGAACGGATCGCGGGTGCGGAACACGTGCTCGCCGGCGCGGTACGGGCCGACGTGCTCGACCAGGCAGTGCAGCTCGCGCAGTTCCGGCTTGCCGTAACCGAACGCCTGGCAGGACGCGCTGAACGCGCAGGTCGTGCAGAAACGGACGTCGTCGCCGTCGTCGGCGATCGGGTTCGGGTCGGGCGGCAGCCTGCCTGCCGGGTTCGCAGCCTTCATCACGGAGCCTTGGCGTGCGTGTTCAGATCGCGCGCGAGTAGCGCGCCGTCTGCGCCTCGCGCCCAAGGTAGGCGTCGAAGCACATGGCGATGATACGCACCAACAGGCGTCCGCGCGAGGTCACCACCAGCGCATCCGGCCGGATATCCACCAGCCCGTCTGCGGCAAGCTGTCGCAGATGGTCCAGTTCGTCGGCGAAATAGACCGGAAAATCGATGCGCCAGGCCGCGCCGAAGCTGGCGAAGTCGATCCGGCCGTGGCACATCAGCTCGGCGATCAGGGCGCGCCGGATTAGGTCGTCCTGGTCCAGCGTCAGCCCGCGCATCACCGGCAGGCAGCCGGCGTCGAGCGCGGCGTAGTAGCCGACCAGGTCCTTGGCGTTCTGGCTGTAGGAATCGCCGATGCGGCTGATCGCGCTCATGCCCAGCGCGATGATGTCGCAGTCGCCGTGGGTCGAGTAGCCCTGGAAGTTGCGCTGCAGCGCGCCCTCGCGCTGCGCGCGCGAGAGCTCGTCGAACGGCAGCGCGAAGTGGTCCATGCCGATGTAGACGTAGCCGGCGGCGGTCAGCGTCTCCAGCGTTCGCGCGAACAGCGCCAGCCGGGTGGCGGCGTCGGGCAACTGCGCGGCGTCGATCTGCCGCTGCGCCTTGAACAGCTCCGGCATGTGCGCGTAGCTGTAGGCGGCGATGCGGTCGGGGCGCAGCGCGATCACCTTGTCGAGGGTGCGGGCGAAGCTGTCGACGGTCTGCAGCGGCAGGCCGTAGATCAGGTCGAGGTTGACCGAGCGGAAGTCCGCCTCGCGCGCCGCCTCGATCACCGCGCGCGTCTCCTCGACGCTCTGGATGCGATTGACCGCCGCCTGCACCGCCGGATCGAAGTCCTGGCAGCCGACCGACATGCGGTTGAAGCCGAGCGGGCCGAGCGCGCGCACGTAGTCGGCGTCGGCGAAGCGCGGGTCGATCTCGATGCCGAACTCGCGCGTCGGCGCGCGGGTCAGGCTGAAGTGCCGGCCCAGCGAATCCATCAGTTCGCTCATCTGGCCGATGTCGAGGAAGTTCGGCGTGCCGCCGCCGAAGTGCAACTGCACCATCGGGCGGTCGCGGTCGAACAGCGCCGCGGTCAGCTCGATCTCGCGGTACAGCCGCGACAGGTACACGCCGGCCTTGGACTTGTCGCGGGTGATGATGCGCGTGCAGCCACAGTAGAAGCACGGGCTCATGCAGAACGGCACGTGCACGTACAGCGACAACCGGCGCGGGATCGGATCCTCGTTGGAGGCGCGCGCGTGGGCGCGCAGCTCGGCCTCGCCGAAGCCGGGGCGGAACTGCGGCGCGGTCGGGTACGAGGTGTAACGCGGACCGAGCGTGTCGTAGCGCGCGATCAGGTCCGGGTCGAAGGTGGGGGCGGCGATGGCCGTGCTGGTGCTCATGGGCTCAGGCTAGCGGCGTACCCCGCGCGCGCATTGACCCGGGTCAAGCGCCGCGCGGCTGCGACAAGGCGTCGCAGCCGCATGCCGTTCAGCGCGCCGCCGGGGCGTGCTCGACGCTCTGCTCGATCGCGCCGAAAATGCTGCGCCCGTCGGCGTCGGTGATCTCGATACGCACGCGGTCGCCGAATTTCAGGAACGGCGTGGACGGCTTGCCGTCGCGCAGCGTCTCGACGGTGCGCTGCTCGGCGAGGCAGGACGCGCCCTTGGACGTGTCCTGGTTGGCGATCGTGCCGGAGCCGACGATCGCGCCGGCGGAAAGCGGCCGCGTCTTCGCCGCGTGCGCGACCAGCTCGGCGAAGCTGAACTGCATGTCGACGCCGCACGCGGGTTCGCCGAACCAGCGCCCGTTGATCCAGGTGCGCATCGGCAGGTGCAGCTTCTCGCCGCGCCACGCCGCGCCCAGCTCGTCGGGGGTGACGAACACCGGCGACAGCGCCGAGCGCGGCTTCGACTGCAGGAAGCCGAAGCCCTTCGCCAGCTCGGCCGGGATCAGGTTGCGCAGCGAGACGTCGTTGACCAGGCCGACCAGTTGGATATGCGCGGCGGCCTGCGCGGGCGTGACGCCCATCGGCACGTCGTCGGTGACCACCACCACCTCGGCCTCGAGGTCGATGCCCCACTCCTCGCTGCCGGCCAGGATCGGGTCGCGCGGGCCGTAGAAGCCGGCGCTGGTGGCCTGGTACATCAGCGGGTCGGTGTAGAACGTGGCCGGCACCTCGGCGCCGCGCGCGCGGCGCACGCGCTCGACGTGCGGCAGGTAGGCGGAGCCGTCGACGAACTCGTAGGCGCGCGGCAGCGGCGCGGCCAGCGCGTCCATGTCGAGCGCGAAGGCGCCCGGCGCCGTGCCCGCGTCCAGCGCCTCCGACAGCGCGTTCAGGCGCGGCGCGAGCTGCGCCCATTCGTCCAGGGCCGCCTGCAGGGTCGGCGCGATGCCGGTCGCGCGCACCGCGCGCGTCAGGTCGCGGCTGACCACCACCAGCGTGCCGTCGCGGTGGCCTTCCTTCAGTGATCCGAGTTTCATGCGATTTCCCGTCTAGCGTGCGCCGTGCGCACTTCCATCCCGGCGTACGCAGCGCACGCCGCCGTGAATCTGCGCGACGACGCGCCTGGAGCCGGGTCCCGGCGCGTCGTTGCCCGCCCCGCTCCGCCGGCCGCGTCGGGGAGATCGCCGGGCGAGGGGGAGCGACGCGACGAATTCCGGCCGGCGATCGTACACCGCAGCGCCCGCCCCCTCACCCCATCCCGCCCCATCGCCGGCGACGCGGACGAGGGAAAGACGTCGGGTGCGCCGCTCAGGAACATCCCTCGACGTAATCCACCTGCGGCGGCAAACCGATGCGCCAGGCGCTCACCGCGCCGTCGGCGCCGATCTCGAAGACCAGTCGCGCCGCGCCGCCGTACGGCGAGGCCACCACCAGCGTCTGCCCGCCTTCGACGTACCTGTGCGGCCGCGCCTCGATGCGCCCGGCGTACAGCCGGCGGATGTCCTCGACGCGCATGCCGACGCGGCCGCCGCCCGGCGCCACCTTGTCGGCGCGGCGCACGTCGACGCGCACGAAGCGGTCGCCTTCGACCATCAGCAGCAGGTCGTGGCGGCCCTGCCGCGGCGACAGGTAGTAGCAGGCCCGCGCGTCGGCCGGCGCGGCCTCGGGATACAGCGGCCGGCCCCAGGCGCGGCGCATCGACGCCGCGTCCATGTTCCAGTGCAGCGGGCCGATGCCGTTGAAATCCGGCTGCGCGTCGTCGACCGCGCGCGCCGGCATCGGCGGCTGTTCGACGGCGCGCGGCGCGGTTGCCGGCGGCGCGGCCGCGCTCGGCGACGCCGCGGCGCAGCCGGCCAGCAGCGCGGCGGCGAACGTCGCCGCGAGCGCCGCCCCGCGCATCAGCGCCGGCCCGGGTCGAAGTGCCTGGCGAGGCCCTGCCAGCAGCGCCAGTAGTCGGCCTGCAGGCCCGACGCCTCCAGCGCCTGCCGGGTCGGGCGGATCACCAGCCGCGTCTCGAACATGACCGCCATGGTGTCGACGATGTGCTGCGGCTTGCCGGTGTCGATCGCGATCGCCTTGGCGTGGCTGGCCGCGTCCGGCCCGTGCCCGCTCATGCAGTTGTGCAGCGAGGCGCCGCCCGGCAGGAAGCCGCCGTGGGCGGTGGCCTCCTTGGCGTCGTACTCGCCGTGGATCAGGCCCATGAACTCGCTGGCGACGTTGCGGTGGAACCATGGCGGCCGGAACGTGTGCTCGGCCACCAGCCAGCGCGGCGGGAAGATCGCGAAGTCCAGGTTGGCCGTGCCTGCCGTGTCGCTGGGCGAGGTCAGCACGGTGAAGATGCACGGATCGGGATGGTCGTAGCTGATCGAGCCGATCGTGTTGAAGCGCTGCAGGTCGTACTTGTACGGCGCGAGGTTGCCGTGCCAGGCGACCACGTCCAGCGGCGAGTGGCCGATCTTGGCGCTCCACAGCGCGCCCTGGAACTTGGCGAGCAGCTCGAAGTCGCCCTCGACGTCCTCGTAGGCCGCCACCGGCGCCAGGAAGTCGCGCGCGTTGGCGAGGCCGTTGGCGCCGATCGGGCCGAGCTCGGGCAGGCGCAGCATCGCGCCGAAGTTCTCGCAGACGTAGCCGCGCGCGGTGCCGTCCGGCAGCTCGACGCGGAAGCGCACGCCGCGCGGGATCACCGCGATCTCCAGCGGCGCCACGTCCAGCACGCCCAGCTCGGTGGCGATGCGCAGCCGGCCCTGCTGCGGCACGACCAGCAGCTCGCCGTCGGCGTCGTAGAAGTAGCGGCCCCGCATCGCGCGGTTGGCGGCGTAGACGTGGATGCCGATGCCGGACTGCGCCTCCGGGCCGCCGTTGCCGGCCACGGTCAGCAGGCTATCGACGAAATCGGTCGGCGCCTCGGGCAGCGGGAACGGATCCCAGCGCAGCAGGTTGGGCGTCGCCGGCGTCTCGTCGAAGCGGTTGTGGAAGCGGCCCGCCGGCAGCGCGCGGAACGGCTGATGCACCGCGCCGGGGCGGATGCGGTACAGCCAACTGCGCCGGTTCTGGTGGCGCGGCGCGGTGAACGCGGTGCCCGAAAGCTGCTCCGCATACAGCCCGTAGGGCACCTGCTGCGGCGAATTCTGCCCCTGCGGCAATGCGCCGGGCAGCGCCTCGGTGGCGAACTCATTGCCGAAGCCGGACATGTAGCCGGCGACCGTGGTGGCGGCTTCAACCTGGGGTTTGTTCATCGGTTTTACGGACATGGTCCAGATCCTTCGCTCACGCCCCTCTCCCGGCGGGAGAGGGGCTCAAGAGGGCTTACAGCACGCCGCGGCGCATCTGGTCGCGTTCGATCGACTCGAACAGCGCCTGGAAGTTGCCCTCGCCGAAGCCGAGGTTGCCCTTGCGCTGGATGATCTCGAAGAAGATCGGGCCGATGCAGTTCTGCGTGAAGATCTGCAGCAGCAGCTTCTGCTTGGTTTCCATGTCGGCGTCGATCAGGATCCTGTTCTTCGCCATGCGCGCCACGTCCTCGCCGTGGTTGGGGATGCGCAGGTCGACCACGTCGTAGTAGGTGTCCGGCGTGTCGAGGAAGTCGACGCCCGCCTTGCGCATCGCCTCGACCGTTTCGTGGATCGAATCGGTGAAGCAGGCGATGTGCTGGATGCCCTCGCCCTTGTACTCGTCGAGGTATTCGTTGATCTGGCTCTTCGGGTCGGAGGACTCGTTGAGCGGGATGCGCACCATGCCGTCCGGCGCGGTCATCGCCTTCGACACCAGGCCGGTCTTGGCGCCCTTGATGTCGAAGTAGCGGATCTCGCGGAAATTGAACAGCTTCTCGTAGTAGCTCGCCCACTTCTCCATGTTGCCGAAGTGCAGGTTGTGGGTGAGGTGGTCGATGAAGGTGAGGCCGAAACCCTTCGGATGCCGTTCGACGCCGGGCAGGTACTCGAAGGCGCCATCGTAGGTCTCGCCCTTGGCGCCGTAGCGGTCGACCAGGTAGAGCATGCAGCCGCCGATGCCGCGGATCACCGGCGCGTCGACCGCCTTGCTCGCTTCCTTGGCGCCGATCGCCTCGGCACCGTTGGCCAGCGCCTGCTCGCGCACCCAGTCGGCGGGCTTGGCGAAGCGGATGGCGAAACCGGCCGCGCAGGGGCCGTGCTGGGCGGCGAAGTCCATGGCGAACGAGCCCGGTTCCTCGTTGACGAGGAAATTGCAGTCGCCCTGGCGGTACAGGGTGATCGCCTTGCGCTTGTGCTTCGCCACGGCGACGAAGCCGAGCTTCGGGAACAGCGTGTGCAGCAGCTTCGGATCGGGGGCGGCGAATTCGACGAACTCGAAGCCGTCGACGCCCATCGGGTTCTCGAACCGCACCGGCTGCATGCCGGCGTTCGCTTGCGCGCTCATGGGTGCACCTCCGTGGTCTTGCTGCGGCGCAGGTTGCGCCAAGGAAGGAAACCTTTATAGTTTCACATGAAACCATTTGCAAGGCGCCCCGCAGCATGTCCGACCGCGCACCGCTGGAGCTGGAGCGCTTCCTGCCCTACCGGCTGTCGATCCTGACCAACAGGGTCAGCCAGGCAATCGCGCGCGAATACGAGCAGCGCTTCGCCCTCTCGGTGACCGAATGGCGGGTGATGGCGGTGCTGGCGCGCTACGACGCCGACGGCCTGTCGGCGCGCGAGGTGGCCGAGCGCACGGCGATGGACAAGGTGGCGGTCAGCCGCGCGCTGGCGCGGCTGGTCGCCGCCGGCCGCGTGGCGCGGCGCACCCACGCCGGCGACAAGCGCCGCTCGGTGCTGCGGCTCACCGCCAAAGGCTGGAAGATCCACGACGCCGTCGCGCCGCTGGCGCGCGCGCACGAGCGCGAGATGCTGGCGCGCCTCGACGCCGAGGAGCGCGACTGGCTGGCGCGCATCCTCGACAAGCTGGCGCCGGTCTGAAGGGCCGGGAGACGGGAGGTGGGAGAGCAGCAACGCCTCCCGGACACGCCGTCTCCGCCCCCTCTCCCGTCTCCCGGCCCTCAGCGCACCCCGTGCATCAGCCGGTTGATCAGCGGCGCCACCAGGAACACCACGATGCCGACGCCGAGCAGCAGCCAGAAGCTCAGCGTGAAGCCGTCCAGCGCGGAGGTCACGGTCAGGCCGCTCTCGCCGCCGCCGGCGCTGATCAGCGCCGAGAACCACCCGGCCAGCGAGTTGCCGATCGAGATGCTGAGGAACCACGCCCCCATGGTGACGCCGACCATCCGCGCGGGCGCCAGCTTGGTCACCATCGACAGGCCGATCGGCGACAGGTGCAGTTCGCCCACGGTCTGCATCACGTAGCAGGCGGCCAGCGGCCAGAACGGAATCATCTGGCGGCTGTCGACCTGGGTGGACAGCGCGTACATCAGCACCGCGAAAGCCAGCGCGTTGCCGATCAGGCCGATGCCGAACTTGCGCGGGATGCTGGGCTCGCGGTTGCGCTTGTCCAGCCAGGCCCAGGCCAGCGTCACCAGCGGCGCCAGCAGCACGATCGCGGCGGGGTTCACCGACTGGAACCAGCCGACCGGGAATTCCCAGCCGCCGAAGCCGCGATCGACCACCTTCGCGGCGAGGAAGTTGAACGAGGCGCCGGCCTGCTCGAAGAACATCCAGAACATCACGTTGGCGGTGAACAGGATCAGCAGCGCGAT